>JAFAIW010000216.1 GCA_019236495.1 Vulcanimicrobiota bacterium
ACATTCCGACGCTCTCCGTGCGCCAGAGCGCGTAGACGGCCGTTTCTACCCCGAAAACGACGACGGTGACGAGCGCGTAGAACCCTGCGTCGCGGCGCAAGAGCTCGACGGTCCGGTCGAGCAGCGTGCCGAGCGAAGCCGGGTCTGGAAGACGCCTAGAGTTCGACTCTGAGGACTTCAGCGCGCCGTCCGTGCCGGCCGCGAGCCGTGAGGAAGAATCGCACGTCGGCATAATCCGCACACACCACCACGTCGTCGGCGCGCGCGAAGGTGCGCCCGTCGACGTCGACCGTGAAACTCCCCGCTCGCAGCGCGGCGAGAGTGTGGTTCACGCTACGTTCGACCTTGTCGTGCGGGGCGCGCGTACCTTGTGCCTCGCGCACGGCAAGTGCTACGACGTCCCCGAGGCGCAATGGCGTGGCTACGGTAAAGACCCCCGATCCCGAGGAGGCTACCGCATGTACGTCGAGCGGAACCCGAACGCGAATCACCCCACCGATTTTGGCGTACATCGAGGAGCCGCCTGCCGCTTGGGAGTAGGAAGCCAGCGGTGTCGATCTTTGGCGCACATGACGCCACCGCGATCGCGGACGCTGCCGATAAATTCATCTCGAAGATGGACGAAGATGCATTATTGCGCGCTTTGCAAGAGCATGTCTCGCATATCTCCGACGCGGGCCGGATCTCGCTTGCAGACAGCATGCTCGATGCATTTCGCGGGCGTGGAGAATCGTCCGAAGACGTGGCGGAAGCTTGCGGTGTTCACATCGATTCCGTCCGCGCGGGGGACGCAGCAGCGTTTACGCTCTTGCTGCGATACGCCGCCGAAAACAACGGTCTCGTCAAAGAGGCCGTCGCATCATTCGTAGAAACGCAACCCGAACGACTTCGTGAGTTGCCCGCCGTCATCGTCGACGGCATAACTGCGCGCCTTACCGGCGCGTGAACGACCGGCCGCGCCGAAGGCGCCGTACGACCGAGCCGGAGCCGCCTCGCAGGCGCCGCGAGCTCCCGTTCTTTCCGATTGCGATCGTCATCGTCTTGATCGGCCTTGGGATCGGTGCGTTGATTTCGCGATTCGTGAACGGAGCAGGAGCGGTCGCGATTGCGACGCCTCTTCCGGGAGCCACTCCACGCGCTTCGGAGACACCCTCTGCGGCGCCGTCGCGCGCTCCCGTGACGCGTCCGCACGAAACGCCGGCTCGAACGCCCGCGCCCCGTCCGTCACCGTCGCCCGCTGCCACGGCATCCGCCCTGGCCGCTTCGCCCGTTCCCACGCCGCATCGGATTGCGCTCGTGACGCCGGCCACAAACGCGCCGAGAACGCCGGTCCCCTCAAGTGCTCCGACGCCGCATCCCTCGCCCACGGCGGCTCCTACGCTCCGTGCTACGCCTGCGCAACGTGCAACGGCCCCGCCGCGCGCGACGCCTTCGGATACGGTTCGCAGTTATCTGGGGGCGCTGGTGGCCGGCGACACCGCAAGCGCATCGACATTGCTCGCATCAAGCGCAAGCGGAATCGGCGAGGAACGCTTCATCGATGCGGAGTCGCGCATTACCAGCGTCGTCGCCACGCCAAACGCCGACGGCACCTACAAAGTCGAAGCCGAGATCGTGACCGCTAAAGGTACGTACTACGACACGTTCACCGTCAGTCGCGGCGCCGCCGGCTATGCGATCGCCGACCACTACGCGATCAAAGTGCAGTAGGGGCTACACCTCCGCGCCGAGGCCCGTATTCGCCCGGACCGTCAATTGCGGGAACGTCGTTTCCGAAACGTCGTCGCGCCGCAACAGCGTGAAGACGACCGCCACGAGCAGCGCGCACGGCACGGAGACGATGGCGGGATTCTCCAGCGGAAACAACGGCGGACTCTGGATCAGGTGCCGCACCGCCGCGGTCGGTGCATCCACACCCATGATTGCCGGGCTGACCGCAATCAATCCGAGCGATGCGATCAACCCCGCGAGCATTCCGGCAATGGCTCCAATGCGGTTGAAGCGCCGCCACCACAGCGTCAGCAAGATGACCGGCACGTTCGCCGAGGCGGCCACCGCGAACGCAAGTCCGACCAAGAATGCCACGTTCAAGGTCTTCAGAGCGATGGCGATGCAGATCGACAGAATGCCGATGCAGATTGCCGTGATGCGCGCGACCAGCAACTGTTCCTTTTCGTGGGTAACGCCGTTTCGAACGATGTTGAGCCAGATATCGTGTGCGAAGGCCGACGAGGCGGCGATCGTTAGCCCCGAAACGACCGCCAGAATCGTTGCGAATGCGACGGCAGCGATGAACGCCAGGAACGTGTCTCCGCCGAGCGCCTGGGCGAGCGTCGGTGCGGCCAGGTTGTTGTTCTTCACCGGAACGATAAATTTGTGTCGAACCAGTTCCGCATTGAGGGCGGGAGCGTCATTGGGGTGTGCCGCGATATAGCGTATGGCCGGCCCTCCGGTGACGTGAACGCCGATGTGTTCCTGGCCGACGATCGCGGCGGCGCCGAAGCCGAGAAACGTCGTCATGATGTAGAACGATCCGATGATTACCATCGCCCACGCGACCGACGTACGCGCCGCTTTCGCCGAGGGAACGGTGTAGAAGCGCATCAGGATGTGCGGCAACCCGGCCGTTCCGAGAATCAGCGCCGCGCCGAGCGAGATGAGATTGAGCGGCCCCCAAAAGCCGCCGTAGAGACGACCGGGTTCGAGATAGTTCTCGCTGCCCGTCACGACCCCGGATGGGTCGGGGTGATGCGGAACGTGTGCGACCGCATCGAAGAACGTCGACAGCGAAAAACCGTAGTGCCGCAGCACGAGGATCGAGAGCAGCGCGGTTGCGCATAGCAGCAGCGTCGCTTTGATGATCTGTACCCAAGTGGTGGCGAGCATGCCGCCGATCACGACGTAACACAGCATCAAGAGCCCCACGCAGACGATCGCGAGATTGAAGCCGACTTGCGGAAACAGCAACGCCGCCAGCGCGCCTGCGCCCACCATTTGCGCGACCATGTATAAGAGCGAAATCGCGAGCGTCGAGATCGCCGCCATTCCTCGCACGCCGCGCCCGTGCATGCGAAACGAAAGCACGTCCGCCATCGTATACTTGCCCGTATTTCGGAGTGGTTCCGCGACCAGCAACAAGACGGTCAAATACGCAACAAACCAACCCACGGAATACATGAAGCCGTCGAAGCCGTAAAAAGCGATCAGCCCCGAAATTCCGAGAAACGACGCGGCCGACATGTAGTCTCCGGCCACCGCCCACCCGTTTTGGAATCCCGTAATTCCACGGTTGGCCGAGTAGAATGCTCGCGGCGTGCGCATGCGGGTGCCCGCCCACGCCGTCACGACCAGCGTGATAGCGACGAAAACGAGAAACATGCCGATCGTCGCGGGGGTCATTGAAATTCCGCCCGTTCTTTTTCAACGAGCGCGCGCTCCATCGCATCGAAGGTGCGCGCTCGCCGCAGATAGAGCGCCATCACGAGCCACGCCATCGCAAATTCGGACAATGCAAAGAGATACGCGAGATTGACGTGCCCGAATACCGGTTTCGACATGAGATCCGGCCGGTATCCTACCAAAATAGGCAAAGCGAAATAATACGCTATGAAAAAAATCGTCGCGGGGACGATGAAGCGACGCTTCGCGCCCACGAGCTGCTGGAAATCCGCGTGACGTTGGACCGCGGCCCAATCTTCCTGCGACATATGGTGATGGTGCTGTTCCATATGCTCTCCGTTTCGGGTATCGGGCTGGGCCTTCGCGGAAGCCCTCGTATCTCTTTTCAGGGAAGGCGCAAGAGGCGGCGCAGGTCCTCACCGATCAGCGCGTCCGCAAGCAGCGCGCCGACGAGCGCGAGCACCTGCACGATACCGTACGACGGCAGTTGCCGGACGGGTACCGCGTCGATCACCGCGCCGATCGACGCCGCGAGCAGTGCGACTCCGAGCAGAAATCGCATCGCGCCTTCGAAGATCGTTCCACGCTCGGCCGCGCGCACTGCCGCGAGAACAACGTCGGCCGGCGAACGGCGCGTGACGTTCCAAACCGCGAAGGCAACGGTCGCCAAAACGATCGCAATGACGAGTTGCAGGAAGACTGCGACGAGATTCAGCCGGCTTGCTCGTCGTCAGGCCAAGTGGCGATTTCGCCAAGCGCCGCGCTCTTGAGGACTTTCAAGCAAAGGGTGGCGCATTTCATGCGGGCCGCGGTGATGCCGAAACCGAGGTTTTCCAGGACGACGTCCTTGCCGAGACGAGCGACGTCCTCGAGCGGTTGACCCTTGATGGAATCGGTGAGCATCGACGCCGAAGCTTGACTGATCGCGCAGCCTTTGCCGGAGAACCGGACGTCGCTCACCCGGCCGGATTCGTCCACGTTCAGCTCGATTCGAATTTGATCCCCGCACAATGGGTTGCGATCTTCCGCCGAAGCGTCGGGGGCGTCGAGACGGCCGAAGTTGTGCGGGTTGCGGTAGTGCTCGAGAATGTACTCTTTGTAGAAATCGTCCATGTCAGCCGAGATGGAAAATCGCGGCAGTTTTACGCAGCGCCGCCATCAGCGCGTCGACGTCGCGTTCCGTATTGTAGATGTAGAACGAGGCACGCGCGGTTGCGGGCCAACCCATTTTCTCCATCAGCGGCATCGTGCAGTGATGGCCGGCGCGAATGCAGACACCTTCCGCATCCAGGATCGACGCGACGTCGTGCGGGTGGACGTCTCCCAGGTTGAAGGAAATGACGTCCACCACCCGATCGGGATCCTGCGGACCGTAGATCGTCATCCCGAGTGGTTCCAACTCCGCGAGCGCGGAGAACGCATACCGCATCAGAGCGCGCTCGTGATCGCGGACCCATTGCATGCAGATGCCTTCGAGGTAGTCGACGGCAGCCGCAAATGCGATTGCATCCGCCACGTTGCTCGTACCGGCTTCGAACTTCCACGGAATCTCGTTGAACGTCGTGCGCTCGTAGCTCACGGTTCGAATCATGTCGCCGCCGAACAGGAACGGCGGCATCGCCTCCAGCAACGCCCGCTTTCCGTAGAGGATGCCGATTCCGGTTGGGCCGCACATTTTGTGCCCGCTTGCCGCGAAAAAATCGACGTCGAGCGCGCGAACGTCGACCGGCATGTTCGGCGCCGACTGCGCGCCGTCCACCAGGACCAGCGCCCCCGCCGCATGCGCGGCCGGTACGATCCGTTCCAGCGGAGCGATCGTCCCCAGGGTGTTGCTGGCATGTGAGAGCGCCACGAGCTTCGTTCCGTCCAGCAACGCGTCGAGATCGTCGAGGACGTGCAGTCCGCGGGCGTCGACTGGGATGAAGCGCAGCTCCGCCCCGGTTTTTTCCGCGAGAAGCTGCCACGGAACGAGATTGGAATGGTGCTCGAGTTGCGTCGTGAGAATGGCGTCGCCCGCTTTGAGATTCGTCTGACCCCACGCGTAGCTGACGAGATTGATCGACTCCGTCGTGTTGCGCGTGAAGACGATTTCCGCCGGCTCCGCCGCATTCAAGAATCGTGCGATTCGCGCGCGCGCTCCTTCGAAAGCCTCCGTAGCACGCTCCGCGATTTCGTAGACGCTTCGATGGATGTTCGCATTGTAGTTCGAATAATAATCGACCAGCGCGTCGATGACGCATTGCGGCTTTTGTGAAGTCGCAGCCGAGTCCAAATACACCAAGCGGCGACCGCGGCGCGTCTTCGTTTGAAGGATGGGAAAGTCGGCTGCGATCGTGGCGGCTTTGGCGTCGCGCTCTTGTGCGATCATTTCTTTACCTTTGCTTCCAGTGCGTCGCGCAGTTCGGCTCTCACGGAGGCTGGAAAACGCTCGACGGCCGGCTCGAAGAAGCCCAGCGCGATCATCCGCTCCGCGGCTTGGGGATCGAGTCCGCGGCTTTCCATGTAGAAGAGCAGCGCCTCATCGATCGCGCCGACGGTGGCACCGTGATACGCCTTCACGTCATTTGCCGCGATTTCGAGCGCGGGAACCGAGTCGATGTGTGCCGCGCGCGAAAGCAGGAGGGCGTCGTCCTTGAGCCGCGCGTCGCTGAGATGCGCGCTTGGATGAATGCGAATGTTGCCGAGATAGCGCGCTTGCCCCGCTCCAGATGCGGCGGATTTCACCAGCGTGTCGGAGCGCGAATCGCCGACGCGATGCTCGACGGTCGAGAGAACGTCGACGTGCTGTTCGTCGCGGGGAAAGAAGAGAAGGGAGATGTTTGCGTCCATCTCGCGGGCGTCGACGTCGATTTCGAGCGCTTCGATTGCAAGCCGAGCACCGAATTGCGCGCTGCAAAAATGCACGAACGCCCCAGCCGATCCGGTTGCGATGCAGGTGCCGATCGCGACCGCATCGGGAGCCAGCGATTGCACGCAAGCCACATCGACGCGCGCCCGCTCGCCCGCAACGACTTCCGTCACGCCGCAGCTCAACACGCCCGTGGCATCCGAGACCGTGCGCACGACGACGGTGCACTGTGCGCCGTCGCCGGCCACGACAAGTGTGTACGGAAACGACGCCCCGGTTCGCGGCCGGTAGTTGAGTTCGATGGGTGCGTCGAGCGCAACGCCGGGTGGAACGTACACGAACGCGCCGCCGGAAGCGAAGGCGCGAGCCAATGCGGCAAATTTCGAAGGTGCGTCACCGAGCGCGCTCCCAAGTGCCTGCCGGAAAACGTCGGGGTGGCGGCGAGATGCCGTGAGCAAGTCCGTGACGACCACCCGGTCGTGCGGCGGCATGTCGACCTCCGCGAGGTTCCCGGGATTCGCGATTTCGGGATCGTAGTTGCTCAGATCGAGCGCGTCGAGGTCGATTTTCCAATAGCGGCCCGGTCGCTCGCGCTGCGCGGACGATTCCTCGAAGCGTTCGAAAGCGCGCTGCCGGTCCTCGGCGGAGAGAAATGCGGCCTCGGGCCGCGCCGACACTTGGGCGAGCGCCCGCCCGGATGGACCGCCGCGCGTTTCTTCGACGGCCACGCTAGGCATTTGCACTCTGCGCTTCGCGGATGGTGTCGTATCCTTCGCGCTCGATCGTTTGCGCGAGGTGCGCGTCGCCCGACGTGACGATCCGGCCGTCGAGCATGACGTGCACCACATCCGGAGCGATATGTTGCAAGATGCGCGGATAGTGGGTGATGATCAAAAATCCGGTGTCTTTCCCCGACGCATCGTCGCGCATGGCGCCCACCGATTCTCCAACTGCGCGCAGCGCGTCGACGTCGAGACCCGAATCGGTTTCATCGAGGATCGCGTACTTCGGTGCGAGGACCGCGAGCTGCAGCATCTCCAAACGCTTTTTTTCCCCGCCGGAAAAGCCGTCGTTGAGATAGCGCCCCAAGAACGACGTATCCATGTCGAGCAGATCCATCTTCTCAAAGACCAGTTGGCGAAACTTTGCCGGCGGCAACGGATCGGTCTTGAGTGCGTTACGCGTCGCAAGCAAGAAATTAGAAACCTTTACCCCGGGGATGGCGGCCGGATATTGGAACGACAAAAAGAGACCGCTCTTGGCGCGTTTGTCCGGAGCGAGGGCGAGCAAATCGGTGCCGTCGAGTGTCGCGCTTCCGCCGTCGACGGAGTATCCGGGGTGTCCGGTCAGCGCGAACGCGAGCGTCGATTTGCCGCTCCCGTTGGGACCCATGAGGGCGTGAACGCGACCGGGCTCGACGTCGAGGTCGATGCCTTTGAGAATCTCGTTGCCGGCCACGCTCACGCGCAAGCCGCGAATCCGGAGGCCTCTCTCGGACGACATGTGAGTCCTTTCGCAGCGATGGTAGGGGTACGGTTCATCGTACGGGCTCGACCCGGGAAAGTCAAGGAAACCCTGGACTATCTTACCTTTTCGTGGTACGCTTCTCCTACCGTATGCAGGTCGACCGCTTCTTTCAGTCCACCCGTGGCAAGATCGTCGCGGAACTCCGCAGCCGCCGGTCCGCATCGGCGGCCGATTTAGCTTCCGCGTTCGGCCTCTCGCCCAACGCGATTCGCCAGCAGTTGGTCATCCTCGAGCGCGACGGTCTGGTCGAAGAGCGCTCCGTGCGGCGCGGTCCTACCAAGCCGACGCACGAATTCTCGCTCACGGCGGACGGCGAGAAGCTCTTTCCGCAGCACTACGACAAGATGCTCGGTGCGGTGCTGCGAGAGATTCGCGAACAGAACGGCAGCGATGCGGTAGGCAAGATTTTTGCGGGCATCGCCGAGCGGATCAACGCGAAGAATCGCGAGCGTTTCAACGGCAAAGACGCCGAGGGCAGGCTGGCCGAAATCACGACGTTGTTGCGTTCCAATGGAGTGGATGCAGAATACAGTCTGATCGACGGACGTTACGCGCTGCGCGAGCACAACTGTCCGTACGGCGACATTCCCAAAGAGCATCCCGAAGTGTGCTCCGTGATTCACCACGTGCTCGACGCGACGGTGGGCGAGCACGTGCAAACCGAATCGCTTGCAACCGGCGGCTCCGAATGCCGGTTCGAAGTGAAGACCGCAACGCCGATAAGAGGAAACTGAAAAGCGTGGATTTTCCAAAATTTCAACGGCTCGTCGAAGAGCGCACCGGTTTTCGCACCATGGAAAACCCGACGGCCAGCGGCGAGTATTTCAGCGACTCGTGCGGTGACCTCTACAATTTCTTTTTGAAAATCGGCCCGGGCGCCGTGATCGAGGATATCTCGTACTTCACGACCGGCTGCGGATTTGGGACGGCGACGTGCAGTTTGGTGGTCGAGCTGGCCAAAGGTAAGACCATCGAGCAAGCCGCGTCGATCAGTTCGCAGCAAATCGAAGATCAGCTCGGCGGCTATCCTGAGAAGAAGAAAGACTATCCGGAGCGCGCGCTCGAAGCGCTGAAAGTTTCGATCGAAGACTATCGTGAAAAAGTGCGAAGCGGAGCGATTCCGGATTTTGGGGCGATGGAGGCTGCGCAACCGGCTCCGGCCGTGGCGGCGGAAGCGCCGGTTCCGGCGCCCAGCGGCGGCGGCAAGGTTCTGATCAACCTCCGGTAGTCGCGGCGAGCGGTGCTCGCTCGCGCACCTCATAGCGCGTCGTACCATCGGCGGGCAGCGATTCGAAGAGCGCCAGCGCCTCCGCCGCGATTTCGATCGACGGGGAACGCCCGAGCATGGGAAGATGCGCGCGTTCTTCCGGGCGGCACAACGTTACGTGCGCCACGTGTTCGTTGCGGAGCGTGAGGCCGAGAGCTTCATAAGCAGCGTGCAGCGCGGTTGCGAGCTTGCGATATTCCGCCGGTTGCGCACGGCAACCGGCCCACACGATGCGCGGATTGCGCTCGTTGGGAAACGCACCGATGCGATCGACGTGCAATGAAAATGCGCGAGACGCGGATCCGACCTCGTGCATTGCGGCTGCAAATTCCACCAGACGCGCGGGCGCCGCATTTCCGAGAAACGCGAGCGTCACGTGATACTTCGACGGGTGTTCGTAACGCCCGCGCAACCCTCGATCTTCAAGGCGCTTGGCGAGAGCCGCGAGACGGACGCGTGCGCCGGGGTCGATTTCGAGTCCCACGAAAAGCCGCACGGTTACAATTGGAGATATGGATTGGCGGCGCGCTCGCGTCCGATGGTCGTAAATGGCCCGTGCCCGGGGACGACCAGCGTATCGTCGGGAAGTACCAGCAGCTTCGTGCGGATGCTCGCAACGATGTCTTCCATCGATGTGCCGCCCAAGTCCCATCGACCAATCGATCCCGCAAAAAGCGTGTCCCCGCTGAGCAGCATCGGGCGCGCGGCGCTTTCCAAACTGAAGCAGACGCTTCCGGGCGTGTGTCCGGGCGTATGACGCACGGCGACGTTCACGTCGCCGATGGCGATCGTTTGCTCGTCGCCGAGCGGTGCGTCGACTTCCGCGATCCGCGGCACCTTCGTGAGGCCGATCCACGTGGCTTGCAGCGCCAGATTCGCATAGAGGGGCAGATCCGCCGGGTGAAGCATGGCGGTCGCGCCGGTCCGCTCTTTGAGCGTCGCGAGGTTGCCCACGTGATCGATGTGGGCGTGCGTGTGAACGAGATATCGCGCGTGCAAGCGCAACCGTTCGAGGGCTGCAATCACTTCATCGACGCCGTCGCCGCCATCGAGCACGATCGCGTCGCGGGTGCGTTCGTCGCCGATGATCGCTGCGTTGCATTGCAGCGGCCCCAGCACGAGATGCTCGAAGATCACGCCTTGTCGCTGACCTCGATCGCCACGTCGTAGAACGCGCCGCCGAGATAGCCGAGCGGTTCGCCGGCGCGCGCTTTACCGGAAAGCACGCGGCCGATGAAAATGCTGTGCGAACCGACGTGGTGTTCTTCACTCACGGCGCAATCGAGATGCGCGAGACAGCCTTCGAGGACGGGGGCTCCACTGGCGTCGATCGAGTAGGCCACGCCTTCGAATTGATTTTCACCCAGTTTGGCGGCGAATCGTTCCGCGAGCGCCCGTTGTCCCGCTGCGAGAACGTTCACGCAGAAAATCTTCGATGCGGAGATATAGAGGTAGCTTCGCGCGGCCCTGTTGATGCAAATGAGAACCGTCGGAGGTTCCAGCGAGACGCTTGCGAAGGCGCTCACCGTGACGCCGCGAGGCGAGCCTTCGCGCAGGCTGGTAACGATCGTAACCCCGGTTGGGAAGCGGCGCATGACCCGCTTGAACGCGGTTGCGTCGATCCGCTCGTTCACCGGATACGTGCGCCGAGGCCCGTGCCGTCGCCATGCTGTAAAATGATGGCGTCGAGCTGCGGATGATGCACGAATGCTTCGTTGAAATTTCCCAAACGGGGCTCGCCGATCAATCCGTGAGCGATCAGCAATCCGGAAAGTTTCAGCAGCGGTAGGCAAGCTTCAAGATATGCGCCGTACTCGGCGCGATCCGCATCGATGAAGACGATGTCGAGGTTGTGCGTGGGGAAATTCTCCACGACTTCGAGTGCCGGTTGATTGAGAATCTCGACCGATTCGGCTTCGTCGGCGCGTTCGAAGTAGCTCCGAGCCACGATCGTGCGAGAGATGTCGAAATCCACCGTCCAAATTTTGCCGACGGGTGGTTGTGCGAGGGCCATACAAAGCGTGGAATAGCCGTAGCCTGTGCCGAGCTCCAAAATGCGGTTTGCCTGCATTGCGTGGACGAGCGTCGAGAGGAGGCGACCCGTCGCGTGCGAGACCGCGGGGACACCGTCTCTGCGGGCGCGCTGTTCCAGTTCGAGCAGAAGGTCCACGCAACGAGACTTGGCAGAAAAAAGAAAGGCGCCTTCCTCCGGCGCCTGGTCCAATCGCAGCGTCGCTTATTGCAGTCGAAACACCGCGCTCGAATGATGGAATCCAAATGCCATGAAGAACAACATCGGGATCGAAAGCATCGTGTTCACGCGCGACGCCAAAAACGCGATGCGCCGCGCCTTCGCCTTCTCTTCGTCGGTAGCCGGTACGAATCCGAGGACCTTCTTTTGATTGCGCCAGATGAACGTCCAGACGTTGATGAGCATGATCGTTCCAAGCCACGCACCGATGCCGATCGGCGCGAGCGTCCCCTGTAATCCGAACGCACCGAGGAAGCCGTGCATCGGATCGCCCGGCGTCAGCGTGGCGAGCAGGCCCGCGCCCATCAACCACGTCACCACGGCCGCCCACCGAAACCACAGCAGCGCGCGCGGCATAATGTACTTGCCGATCGGCCCGGCCTCGCCGGCAGCGGCGGCTTCTTTTGTGGCCTGGGCATTCACGAAGTTAAAGAAATATAAGAGTCCAATCCACATCACCCCGGCCAAGTAATGGAACCATCGAAGGAGGCCTTCACTCCAATCCACGTCAGGCTCCCTTCACGGCGTTGAGGATCAAAAATTGCGCCAAGAAATACAAGATGCCGGTGAGAATGAAACCACAGATTACGGTGCCCAAAAGCGAATCCAAAGGGTTTTTCAAGTCGGTACCTCCGCGCCGGTCCTTATTACCTCCACCGTCGAGCATCTCCTCGACGGGTTGCGGGCCCCGTCGCGCCGGCTAGCGAATCCAGGGTGTCCCATGAGCAGGCGGCTGCGGCTTTTCCCGCTCAATGCGGTGCTCTTTCCCGGCGCCGCGCTCAACCTGCACGTCTTCGAACAGCGCTACAAACAAATGCTTTCCGATTGTTTGGAGAGCGGTGATGGTTTCGGCGTCGTCTTGATTCGAGAAGGCACGGAAGCCGGGGATCCCAATATCGTGCCGCACGACATCGGAACGGTCGCGAAAATCGATCAGGTGACGCAATTGCCGTTCGGGCGATATTACGTTTCGACCATCGGCATGCAACGATTTCGCATCAGCGAGGTTGTGAGCCGCGAACCGTATCTCACGGTGCTGGTGGATTTCTTGCCGGATGAGAGCCTCCCGGAATCCGCTCTCGACGAGCTCACCGTAGGCGTGCGCGACGCGTTTCACCAGTATCTTTCGCTACTCTCCGAGTTCGCGGGTCTCGACGAGACGCCCGACGTTCCGGTGGACGCAACCGGAATGTCGTATGTCGTCGGCGACGCTCTGCAAGTCGGCGACGCAATGAAACAACGGCTTCTCGAACTCCCGACCACGCAGCAGCGGCTTACCGTCGAGCTCGGATTCCTTCGTCGCTTGATTCCGCAATTGGAATCGCTCTTGGCACGGAAACGCATGCAGATGGAAACCCAAGCCGGCGCCACCCCGGCGCCGTTCCGCACCGATCAGGAACGTTTCTTCGGGAAGTATTTCAGCATCAACTGACGCTTCGGTATCGAACCTGAACTACGGACCATGGGGTGCGGGTGGGCACTCATCCAGGCGTGGTAAATCAGCGAGGGTTCACGCTCGTCGAAGCCGCGGTCTCCGTCGCGTTGGCGGCGGTCGTCGCGGGCGGCTGCGTAGCCGCCTTCGCCGCGGCGGCAAAGTGGTCGGCGCCCGATCCGGCGCAACAGGCCGCGGAGATGACGCTCGCGCGCGTGGTGAACGTCGGGCGCGCCCTCTCGAAATATGACGGCACGCTCAACCTGTCGCCGGCGCCGTGGACGCTCGGCGTTCCGCACCCCGGTGGCACCCCGATCCCTTTGACGGTGACCGCGGAGCAGACGTCGTCATCGGCCGGCCCGATTTTCACGGTGAGCGTCGCCTACGATGGGCGTGCCGGAGCGGCATCGCTCGTGCGAAGCGTGCCGCTGGTTCAGCTTGCGCCCGCACCCGGCAGTTCGATCGTGCGCGCGGCCGCCGATCCGCGCGCGACGCCGGCACTCTGATGCTCGTTCGCGCTTTTGGTGCGGCGGTGCTGTGCGCGATGATCGTCGCAGCCGCGCTCGCAAGCGCGCTTGCCGCCGCGCGAGCGGCCACGTATCATCGCGCTGAAGCCGCGCTTGCATTTGGATATACGGCGGCGCTGCAAGCGCTGGTGGCTCGCCTCGCGGCGGCGGTCGAAGCGAATACATCACCGCCCGCCACGCTCGACCTGGCGAAGACGTGTGCCGGCACGGAAGTTCCATGCCGGCTTTTTACCAATGCGAGCGTGACGCTTACGACGACCGCCGCGCCGGCGGCAGGGAATGCATGCGGTTCGGCTGACACCAACTGCGCGCAAAATCTTCAACCCCATCCGCTGGTGGGCGAAGGCCGCGTTGCGGCGCGCATCGACACGTCTGTCGTCGCGGCGTCGGGCGAAGTGCTGGTCACGCGCCATCGGTTCGTTACACTGCGAACGTTCGAAGTGGCGCCGTACGTTGCAGTCGTCGGACAGCGCGACGGCGATGACGGCGCGGCGACGTCCTTGCCGGAGGGTGAAGATGCCGGCGCGCCGGGGAGCGCGGATGTGGACGACACGCGCATTCACGTGCGTTACTTCAATGCAGCGAGCGGAACGTACGACGCGGGCGAAGTCGTGGATTGGTCGACGCGCGGTTGGTCGAATGGTAACGGCAACGCGTCCGGATGGTCGCGTTAGACGCGCGTCGCGCTCGCAGCCTTCAGGACGTTACGGAGCAGCGCGACGTTGGTTACCGGGCCCACGCCTCCGGGAACGGGGGTGATTGCGCCCGCGACTTTCACCGCCGAATCGAAATCCACGTCGCCTTTGAGCGCGCCGTTCACGAGCGTCGTTCCGACGTCGACAATCGTCGATCCCGGTGCAATCATCGAACCGTCGATGAGCCCCGGCACGCCGGTTGCCACGACGACGACTTCCGCGAGCCGCACGTAGGGTTGCAGATCGGCGGATTCTTTGTGCAGAACGGTGACGGTTGCGTCGTGCGCTAGAAGCAACGTGGCAACGGGCAATCCGACGACGACGGACCGGCCGATCATCACGGCGCGCCGCCCCGCGAGCGGCCAGGCGGGGCTTCGCTCGAGCAAGAGCATCACCGCCGCGGGCGTGGCCGGAACGAATTCCGTGCCCTGTCCGAATGCGAGATGGCCTTGATTGGTGGGATGCGTTCCGTCGACGTCTTTGTGTGCGGGGATGGCATCGGCGATCGAACGGATGGACAGATGCGCGGGCAAGGGCTGTTGCAACATGACCCCGTGCACCGCCGGATCCGCTCCGGCTCGCTCGAGATGCGCCCGAACGTCCGCCGCCATGGAATTCTCGGCGAGCTCGTCGATGGTGACCTGGATGCCGACCCGGTCGCCGCTTTTTTGCAGGTTTCTGACGTAGGCACGGCTCGCGTCGTCTTCTCCGACCAAAACGATTTGGAGGCGGGGATGAATCCCTGCCTTGCATAGCGCACTACTGCGTGTCGAGAGATCGGCGCGAAGTTCCGCGGCAATCGCCCGACCGTCGATGATCCGAGCGGCCACGGCTCGCGCATTCGTTTGTTCGAGGAGGCAACCCTGGAACACGTTCGGCGGGAAATTCGGTTGGGGCGCCATTTTTCGGCGGCTGAATTCGAACGTGCGCTTTCAAAATTTCGGCAGTTATATGCCGTGCGTCCCTCCCGGGTCTTGTGTAGTCCCGACGTGCTGGAACGCTATTGCACGGTGTACGAACGATCCGCCGACGTTGCGCATAGCCGCGAAGTTCGCCACGAAGGTATCCTGTTGACGGCTGCGATCATGCCGCCGGGCATGGTCGCGTTCGAAGGAGACGTGGATTCCGAGCGTATGGGTGATTGGTGATGCCGAAGGGCGGCGCGGCGATTTTCGGAGCGGTGCTGGCAGCGGTCGCGCTCGTCGTCGTCTATTTGGCGATCGGACGTTCCGGACCGCGCCCCGGCGGCCCGGGATCGCTCGTCGGCGCTCCCGCGCCGAGTTACACGCTGATGAATCTCGATGCGCAACCGGATGCATTGGATCGCTATCGCGGCCACGTGGTCTTGATGAATTTGTGGGCGTCGTGGTGCGTGCCGTGCCGCGCCGAAATGCCGGATCTGCAACGGCTCTATGAAAAAGATCGGGCCAAGAACCTCGTGGTGCTCGGCGTGAATCAAGGCGAATCGCTGGAACGTGCGCGCAGTTTTGCGGCATCGCTGGGCATCGGCTTCCCGATCTTGCTCGATCGCAATCAGCAATATGGAAGAGCATATACCGCGCTCGGTTTGCCAACAACGATCGTCGTAGCGCCGAATGGGTTGGTCGCGAAAGGGTTTGACGGGCAGTTGACATTCCCCGAAATGGAAGCGGCCGTCGCCCCGTTGCTCGCGCATCCTTCGCAGTGATCGCCGCTTTCGGCGCGCTGCTCATCGCTCTCGTTCTCATTCAAGATATTTCGCCCGAACAAGGGTGGCTGCACGCGGGTTAGTACATCGCGTTGCTCGGGGCGCTTATCGCGGCGCTATTTTGGCGTATCGGGAAGCGCAGCGCTCCGGGACGGTTATGGATCGGGTTGGGCGCGATGTTGGTAGGAATCGCGGGGTTTTCAGCGGCGCTTTTCGGGGCCGACCTTCAAACGTTGGTTCGCGCCCCCGGAGAGCGCGTCAACCTCGAAGAGCCGCAAGGGATTGCCGCCTTTCCGTTTACCGAAGATCCCGCCGCTGCTTCGCTGCGCGTGTCGCTCGTGCGTGGGTCGTCGTCGATCGACGTCGGACCCTCGAAACGCTACCTGATGCAATACGTCGTGTGGACGGTGCCGCGCGACATGGCGGAGGTGAGCGTCGGCACCGCACGCGACGAGCATTTGACGGTAACCCAACCTTCGGGCACGGCCTTCTTGTCGCCGGTGCTGCTCTTCGCGCAGACGGCCGCCATTGCCGGAAAAGAGTACCCGGTGGACACGTTTTCCGTTCCGGCCGTTCGCAGGCAGGTGAAAGCGGTGTACTTTTCCGCCGGTGACGTCGCGCGATTGAAAACGGCCTCCGCCGGACCGGCCCTGCTCGTCGCTGTCGAGGATGACGCCGGCAACGTGTTGCCCGGAGCCTTGCGCATGATTGCAACGGGATCGCAAGCTACGGTCGGCGGCCTCACGATCCACGTACGCACGCTGACGTACCCGGCGCTCGTCATCGCGTCGGCGCCGCTTTTGCCGTTGCTGGTGCTCGGCATTGGTGCGTACGCCGTCGGCCTCGTCGTGTGGTTACGTAGGTAAAACAGAAGTGCCGTATGAGCGTGTCATCCTTCGAGGCTCGCGCTGCGCGCTCGCATGCTTCGACAAGCTCAGCACAGGCTCTCAGGGTGACACGGTGGGCTAGAACGTCGTGCCGGAAGTGAAGCGAAACCGCGCCAGCTTGGCGGTCGGCGCGACGACCGAGTGCGCGTAGCTTGCGCTGCGCACTTGTACGTTCGAAAGTTCGCAGTCGCGCAGCGCGTCGAGGATACTTTGGTTGAAGCGCATGTTATGCACGCCGTGCTTGACTTTGCCGTCCTCGATCAGAAACGTCCCGTCGCGCGTCATACCCGTAACGATCGTTTGTTTTTGGTCGACCGTTCGAATGTACCAGAATCGCGTGATCAACAAACCGCGCTTCGTTTCGGCGATGAGTTGGTCGCTCGATTTCGACCCCGAATCAACCACGAGATTCCGCGCCTGCGGACCGTGGGCGTTCGGCGCGGGGAGAGCGTGCCCCGTATTAGCCCTTCCGAGTTTAGCCGCCCAATAGCTGTCCGTGACGAACGCTTTTCCCACGCCGTGCTCGATGAGCGGCAATCGCGCCGTCGGCGCGCCTTCGTAATCGAACGGCATGCCGGGAGCGAATGAATTCGCAAAGTCATCGCAGATGGTGATCGTCTCCCCGGTATAGGTACGCTCGAGTCCGTCGCTGAGAAACGACGACCCTTCGTCGACGCTTTGCGCCGAGAAATGCTCGCCGAGATAGCTGACGAGCTCGGCAAACGCCGCTGGTTCCAAAATCACCGTCCACTCGCCCGGCTCGACGGCGCGCGGCTCGCGCGAGCTCATCGCCTTGAGCGCCGACGTGCGCGCCACTTCGGCTGCGTCGATCGCCCCGACGTCCGGGCTAAACCCCTCGCCGTAGCCGCTCGAATCAGTTCCATTCATCTTGACGTTGATGGCGGCATCGGTGCCGTCGAACGACGCATTGGCGCCGTCCGTATTTACTACCGTGAAGCCGTTTTCGCCGGTCGAAACGAACCCGGCCGCCCAAAGCTCGTGCGACTCGGCGACCGCCAGAACTTCGCCGGCTGCGACCGCCCGCCGATGTGCGGTGGCTTGCGCGGTTTCCGGAACGTACGCGCCATCGATCGGCCCGTACCGTGCCGCTCCCGGAAGCGCCGGCTGCCGTGGGTCCTTGGGAGCTAATTTTGCGAGCGCGATCGCTCGCTGCATCGCGTCGTGCAACGATTTGTCGTCGAGCACGTTGGTCTGCGAAACGCCGGAACGTTGATCGACGATCGCGCGGACGCGCACGGTGAGGTCTTGTGAGGCGACGCTTTGATGCAGCATTCCGTGCGTGAACCTGGTGAGCGCCCCATTCTCGGAGTAGACGCCGACTTCGGTGCGGTCGCCCTCGGCGTACGCAAGCACGTGCCGCGCCAGCTGCTCGCGCGCGGCTTTATCCACGATATCCGACCCCGACGTTCACATTTCTGAATCGCGCGGGCGATGCGCACTGCGCGGTCCGGCCGGTTTGCATCGGTTCGCCTTTACCGCAATTCGGAGTGCCCCACGCTCTCCAACTGCGTTCGTCGGCCACCGCATCGCACGAATTCCAGAAAACCGGGGTGACTCCGCCGTACGTGGGGTTTCTGAGCATGCGGCCGCGTTTGCCGTTCTTGACTTCCCATGCAATTTCGCACCCGAATTGAAAGTTCAAACGATGATCGTCGATCGACCAACTGCGGTTCGATTCCATGTAGATCCCGTCGTCGACATCGTCGAACAAATGCTCGAACGGCGTTTTTCCCGGCAGCAAATTCAGGTTGCACATGCGAATCATGGGGACGAATTCCCAGCTCTGTGCGCGGACGCACCCGTTGCTCTGGCGCCCCAACATGCGTGCGGTGTCGTTCGACATTTCGTACCCGACCAAACGGCCGTTGCGAATCACGTCCGAAGCGACGCTCTTCGTGCCTTCGTCGTCATATCCGACCGTGGCCAGTCCCTGCGGAATGGTATTATCGATGACGATCGTGACGTGCTCCGATCCGTACTTGAGCTTGCCGAGTTCTTCCACCGTCAAGAAACTGACGCCGGAAAAGTTTGCTTCCCAACCGAGGACGCGATCGAGCTCCGCGGGATGACCGCACGATTCGTGCATCTGCAACGACACCTGCGAACCGCCCAGAATCAGGTCGAAAGTGCCCGCCGGGCACTGCGGCGCACCGAGCAATTCGACGGCCTCCTCGCCGATCCGCGCGGCATTTTCGCGCAGCGCCGCCTCGCTGACGATCTCCCAGCCGCCGCTCTTGTAGAGGCCTACGTCTCCGGGATACGTGCGAATCTGTACGTCGTCGTTGCCGACTGCCAGCGCCTGTAGACCGCAACCCGTTTGCCGAATCGATTGAGCAATGCGCGAACCGATGGTGCTTCGATAGATCTTGTCCGTATGCCAGAGGTCGATCCATGCGCGGCCGACGGTAATCTGCGGCCCGACGTGCAACGATTTCTCGGCTTCGAGCAGCAAGCTGACCCGTTCGCCCAGCGGAATCGACTCGGGTGCGCGTTCGACGGGCGTAGCGTAGCGATCGACGTAGGCTCGCGCCGGCGCTTCCCCGATCCGATTTCGCGCAACCTCGGCTGCGGCGCCGGCGATTTGCACCGCACGTGCCGCCGTCAGGTCGATGGCCGCTTCGCTCAAATCGGAACTCGCCGCAAATCCCCACGCTCCGTTGACCAGCGCGCGAATCCCATAGCCCCGGCTCGTGGTATCGCAGAGCGACGCGACGACGCCGTTGCGCACCTCGATGCGTTCGGCGCGTACGACTTCGAAACGAACGTCGGCAAAAACGGCGCCGCGCGCGGTGGCTGTGTCGAGCGCTCGCTCACCTAAAGCATCGAACGTCATCTCGGCGCTATTTTGAAGAGCGCCCCGCCGGCCCTGTACCGCTGCCGCCGAGGATGAGCTTCATGTTGCGCAGCATTACCACACCGGCCGCGCGCACCGGTGCCAAATCGCTTGCCGTGACCACGTAAATGCTGTGCAACTTCAGCGGGTAGGCGAGGTCCGGCGGAAAGCGGACCTCTCGCGCCTGCCACCCGTGCCACGTGAGCTTACCGACCGTGATGAGTGCTCGCTGGCCGAGCGCGTCGAGCACGTTCATTCGCAGCAGTGCCCCGTTGCCGTCACCGTACACGTCCATGCGCATGCCGAGGATATCGGGCGGCAAGGGCCGATCGGCGATGATTTGCATCGATCGTTCGCGTCCCGTGAAGTCGTAGTTCAGCGAAATGCATCCCGTACACGTCGAGCCGACCCCATAGGGCAATCCGGCCGGCACGGTGATGTATCGCCAGGCGGTGCCGAGCTCGAAAGGCTCCTCGCGTTCGCCGACCAGCACCAACGAATGTGCGCTGACGTCCCCCAGGCGCACGCTGACGGTCGCATCGCGATCCCCCGCAACGAAGGTCCCATCCGCGTCGATTCGCCCGTTCGTGGTGTGCCACTCGAGTGCCGAAGGAACCGCCAACGGAAAACCCTCGGCGTCGTAGGCGATTGCGGAAAGTGCCAAAGCGTGTCCCGGCGCAACGTCGGCGTGCTGCGGCTCGATCACCACGCGGCTCGGTTCGCCTTCGACCCGAACCGGGATATCTGCGGAAAGGGTTCCACGCTCGACGTGCATGACGCCGCTCGTCGCACTTTTCCCGGCGACGAAGAGCGAAGCGTTCTGCAGCATCCCCAAATCGAGCGGAAAAATTCGGGCTTTCGGCTCTTCATCGCCAAGCGGAAGCGGATGTCCGGCCGCGTCGGTTGCGGCAAACGTCAATGGGATACGCGCGCCCGGCATCGCCCGGATAAACGAGGGGCGGATTACCAAACGCGATACCGGTCCGAGCGGTGCGTCGCTGTACAGAAAAATGCCGTCCGCAACGGGCCGTTCGCGACCGTCGGAGGGAACGTTGCGAACGGTTGCGTCGCGATCGCCGAGCCGGCGCGTTACCAGCGTGGCCGAGCCGCCGCTATCGAACGACATCCCTTCATTTGCGCCGAACGCGAGCATCAACGACGCGAATTCCGAGCGGCGCAATCCAATGGAGTGCCACGACTCCCTTCCCTCGACCGCCAACAACAACAGCGTGCCGTCCCGTCGCACGAGCGCTCCGGCCACCGGGTAACGCGCGGCGGTTTCCTCCGCAGCCGGAACGTTCGGATCGTCATACCGCTCGCCGGCGCGGACGAGCAGAGGACCGCCTCCGACGGCGGCACGCAGCGCGGCGACGTCGGGATGCGACGTTTGCGCGATCGTAACGACGTCGCCGACGCGCGGCGTTCCAAGCGTTTCGTAAGCCGCCGGTCCGATTGCCAGTGCGTACTCCGGCGGGGCGCCGCCATCCGCGTCGACCGCTTCGATGCGATACCGCGCAAAGGGCGGCGAGCCGTCCAGCACGCTCAGCCGCGCCAACGAAACGTCGGCCGCCGGCGGGATGGTGCCGAAGGCAGGCGTCATCAACGACACGCCTCCCTGCGGCGGAAACTCGTTGACCGCCGTCATGGGAACGTCGATCGTTTGGACGTCGGCAGTCGCCGAAAAGTCGACGCTCTGCATCGCCACCGCACGACTTTCATCGACGGTAAAAGCCACGTATTTCGACGGAGCGCGCTCGAGTGCGCCGTTGCGTACGACGATTCCGATCGGTTGATTCGTCGCGCCGATGTCGAAATAGTCGCCGTTCACGCCGGCGACCGCTCCGGTTCGAACCGCCATCGAAGAAATCGTTTCGCCTTCCGAATTGAGCTTGTCGTGCGCGAGGACGGTTTCCAAACGCACGCTCGGATCGTTTAGGTCGGCGGCGACGACGTGCACGTGCAGCGGTCCTTCGGTCGTCAAGACGTCGTATTCCCCATATTCGATGCCGGGAGCGACGAATTCGTGGGTCGCGGCTTGCGAGACGATTTGCGGGAAGGGTTGGGAAATCTGAAGCTTCTCCGGAAGGTCCGCCGCGGCGCGCGCCGCAGCGAAACCCGCGACGACGAACCATACGGAGAGCGCAACGGCCGGCGTCGTCTTCGACATCGCTACCCGCTCAGTGCGACGCTCAAAGGATAACGTCCGGTGGGAAACGGCGAACCGGAGATTTGCTGTAATGTTTGAAGGTCGAAAACTGCAATTGCGTTCGTGCGCGCGCACGGCACGAGCAGATGCTGCGTCGCCGCGTCGACGTGCGGCATCCAGGGGACGCCGCACGCGCGCAACGGCGCATGCCGTGGCTTCAGCGTTCGTTCGTCCAGCACGTACACCACGCCGTCGTCTTCGTCCGTCACGAAATAGCGTTGCCGCGGTGCATCGAGGGCGATGCCCACGGGAAAGCTCAACCGCGGGGAGCGCGCGAGAAGCGATCCGGCCGCGTCCAAGCGGTACGTTGCGACGTAGCCGCCGCGCTCCGGCATCTTAGCATTCGCGTTCGAAACCACCG
>JAFAIW010000247.1 GCA_019236495.1 Vulcanimicrobiota bacterium
GTCGGCGCGTTGTAGCAGGGGGGACCCCACGCAGTGGGGGCGCGCGGGCCCTTCGAGGCGCGCTGCGCGCGCACCTCAGGGTGACACTAGCAAAGCGCCTTTAAAACAAAAAAGACTCCGAGCCGGCGGAGTCTGCTAGAGCTACCCGACGCTACTAGGCGACGGCGTTGATGTTTTGGCCGAGGCCGAGGCTGGCGAAAAGGCGATCGACCTCGTTCTGCTGCAGCGAGTTGACGCTGTTGATGAGGCTGATCGAGATGCTCGTCTGAAGCGTGCCGGGCGTGAGGTTCGAGGCTATCCCGCTGACGTCCATGAGAGTCCTTTCCGAAACTTCGCCCTTTAGGTATCGGTAGGAAGAGGCGAAAGCTGAATCTGCAGGGAGCTCCCGTGAACGTTTTTCTTCGCCTCACGTTCGTCATCGCGGCCATCGTCATCGTTCTCATGATCGCCGGGTGGCTTTTCTTCCACATCCTTCCGATCATCATCTTCGCCGCGATCGTCGCCGGCCTCGTGCTGGGGGGCATGTTCCTCTACAACTTCATCCGCCGCGCGGGCTCGAGGGCCTGACGAACTCCTCCAGCACGCGCGTGAGCTCCGCGGGTTCTTCCAGCATCGGAAGATGAGCGCTGCGTTCGCACGCAACCAGCTTCGCATGCGGTAACGCGTTCCGTACTGATTCGAGAGATTCGCGCGAAACGAAGACGTCGCGCTTGCCGGCGACCAGCAATGCCGGCAAATCGAGTTCGTCGATCAAGTCTTCCGAAGAAACGCGCTGCGCCATGCCGCGCAACACCGCCGCTGCGCCGCCCGGACGTTGCGCGCGTGCAATCTCCGTGATTCGCATCGCGATGCGGGCATCCGCGCCGGGGGCAAGGACGCGCCCGGCGTATGCGTCGACGAGCGCTTCCGAGCCTTCCTTTTCAAGGCGATCCGCGAGCTCGTAGCGGCTCTTCGCGGTCGCAACGTCATCGGCGGAAAAACGGCTACACACCAGGGCCAAGCGTTCGACCCGCTCGCGAAACATCCGAAAAAATGCGAGCGCGACGTATCCGCCGAGAGAGTGTCCGACGAGCGTGGCGCGCTCCACCCGCAATGCATCCAGAAGCGCCGCGACATCGCTCGCGAGCGTCTCCATCAAATACGGCCCCGGCGTCACTCCGGACGCGCCCAAGCCGCGACAATCGGGCGCGATGACGCGGTGCGTGGATGCCAGCGCGCCGATCTGCGCCTCCCAAATCTCGTGCGAAAATGGGAAGCCGTGCAGCAGTACGATCGCGTCACCGGAACCGGCATCGATGAGGTTGATCGTGACGTCGTCGACGGTGATGTGCATGCGGTTCGTTTCTGCCCTATGTTACCAAAACTTGCGTCAATCCCCGATTTCGTGTATAAAGGAGCCAACGACCCCAGCCGATATGTTCGGCTGGAGAAAGGAATGACTCCAACACATGGCAGTCAGACGTAGGAAGAAAGCAGCGGCAGGTGTTGTCGCACGCAAGGTGCGGCGCAAAGTCCGCAAGGCTGGTCGCAAGGTTGCGCGCAAGGTTCGCAAAGCCGGACGCAAGACCGCGCGCAAAGCTCGCAAAGCTGGACGTAAAGCCCGCAAAGCGACCCGTAAAGCCGGACGCAAAGTAAGAAAAGCGGCTCGCCGCAAGACCTCACGCCGGAAGAAGGCAGCCGCCTAAAATCGGCGTTTTTTACGCGTAGAGCCGCTTTCGAGCGGCTCTTTTTTTATACCGTGCGCACGATCGGACGTCGCAACCAAATGACCGCCAAAACGAGCGCGCAGAGTACGCCGAACAGCGCGAAAACGCGATCGAGGCCGAACACGGAACCCAACCCTCCGACGAGAAACGCGCCCGCCGGAACGATGCCGAGCGCCGTCATCGAGTAGACTGCTACGGCGCGGCCGCGCAGTTCGTCGGAGCTCAACATTTGGATCAAGATGTTCGAGGCGCCCATGAACGCCAGCTGCGCCACGCCGATCACCGTCAGGATCGGCATCGCGACCGCGAGCTGCCGGGTGAAGCCGAGTGCCGCGACGCCCACGCACATCAGTCCGCCGGTCCACAGCCACATCCGTCCTCGACCTTCGCGCGAGCCGAGTGTCGCGGTCAGCAACGCCCCTCCGAACGCGCCAAGGCCTTGCGCGGCGTATGCCCAGCCGTAGCCGAGGGAGTTGGTATGCAGATAATTCAGCGCGTACGACGGCAGCAAAATCCCGTAGGGACGGACGAACAGCGCGGTCAGGGCGAAGAACACCATGATGCTTTGAAGGATCGGATGCTCCCACAAGAATCGGAGGCCGCCGATCAGCGAGCCGACGAAGGATTCGCGCGTCGTGCTCGACGGCGGGGCGGGCGTCATGAAAAGCAACGCCGCGACCACTGCCAGCGTCGCGGCCGCGTTGACGAAAAACGAGATGGAAATGCCCGCGTAGGCGATCAGCAGCCCCGAAATCGCGGGGCCGACGACGGCCGGTGCGTTGAATGCGACCGAATTGAGTCCGATGGCGTTGCCGACGTATTCGCGATCGACCATCAGCGGCACCCAACTTTGGCGAGCCGGCGTATCGAACGCTTGTGCCGCGGAGTTCACGATTGAAATCACGGCGATGGCCCAGATCGTGGCCGCGCCCGAAAACGTCAAGATGGCGAGCGTCAACGCGGCTACGGACAAGACGCTGTTGGTGACGAAAAGCACGCGTCGCCGCGGTAATTTGTCGGCGAGCACGCCCGCGACCGGCGAAAGCAACAACACCGGCACGGCACGCGCGAGTCCGATCACGCCGACATAGAACGAACCGAGTTGATCCGAACCGGCCAGCTTGACCACCAAATATCCGACCGCCGTTATTTGCATCCACGTTCCCAGGTTCGAAATCAAGAGTCCGAACCACAAAAGCGTGAAATCGCGGAATTTGAAAGCTCCCGGAAGCCTCATCGGCCGCGCGCGGCCGTGGCGATGAGTTCGGCCGCGCAATCCTCGCCCAGACTCGACGTATCGATCGAGAGATCGAAGTTCGTACGGTCGAGCCAATCGATATCGTAGTGCTCCCGCACGTACGTCGCGCGCGCTTTGTCGATGCGTTCGATTTCCGTCCGGGCCGTCCGCTCGTCGCACCCGGCCGCCAGCATAACGCGCTCGACGCGCCATGCTTTCGGCGCATACATCAACACGCGCAAGATACGGGGGCTACGGCCGAGGATCGCGTGTGCGGCGCGCCCGATGATGATCGTGTTTCCCATGGCGGCGAACTCACGAACCGCGTGCTGCACCTCGCGCAAACACTCTTCATCGAAGGTCGGCGAGGTCGACGCGCTCGCCATCTCGGGCGTTCCGACCTCTAGGCCGCTCATGACCCGCTCGCCGAACGCGCGAATCCGGTCCTCACGGTACTCGACCGCTTCGGGCGAGGTCTGCAGGCGCTTCGCGACCACCACCGGGAGCTCGCGATCGACGACCGTATACCCCAACAAACCGGCCGCACGCTGCGCGATGTCGATCGCGCCGGAACCGTAGAGGTTCGAGATCGTCACCACTCCCATGGGGCGGCCTCCATCGCGTGGAAGGGCACTTCCTGCATGCCGATCATTCGCACCGACGACCTCTGCAAAACGTTCCGTTCGGTCAAACGCGAGAGCGGGCCGGGCGGGGCATTGCGCACGCTCTTCAGCCGCGCGTACGTCGAGAAGGCGGCCGTTTCACACGTCACCATGTCGCTCGAAGCCGGAGAATTGGTGGGATACATCGGCCCGAACGGAGCGGGGAAGTCGACCACCATCAAGATGCTGACCGGCATCCTGGTTCCCACGTCGGGTTCCATCGAGGTCGCGGGATTGACGCCGTACCGGAGTCGCCGCGAGAACGCGCGGAACATCGGGGTCGTTTTTGGCCAGCGCAGCCAGCTCTATTGGGACCTCCCGCTCGTGGAGTCGTTCGAATTGTTGCGCGCCATCTATTCGGTTCCGCGCGACCGCTATCGGCAAAACATGAAACGCTTCACCGAAATGCTGGAAATGGAACCGTTTTTGAATACGCCGGTACGCCAGCTCTCGCTCGGGCAACGAATGCGCGGAGACTTTGCGGCCGCTATGTTGCACGACCCGAAGATCATTTATCTCGACGAGCCAACGATCGGGCTCGACGTCGTCGCGAAGGAAGCCATTCGTGAATTCATTCGTGACGTCAACACCGAGCGCGGCACGACGGTGATTCTCACCACGCACGACTTGGCCGATGTGGAACGGCTCTCGCGCCGCATCATTTTGATCGATAACGGCACGATCATCTACGACGGCCCGATCGAACGGATCAAAGAGCAGTATGGTACGCACCGCACACTCGTGTTGACTCTCGCCGAGCCCACACACGACGCGGGATTGCCGAACGCGGAGTTGATTTCCAATGAAGGCCGCGTGCTTCGCTATCGTTTCGATCGCCGCACCGTGCGCGCTGACGAGCTCATCCGTATCGCAATGGCGCGATACCCCATTACCGACATTTCGATCGAAGAGCCCGAGTTGGAGTCGATTATCCGCCGAATTTACGTGGAAGGCTACGCGCAACCCGATTCGAAGGAGCAACCCGTATGATCATCTCGAGCAGCGCGAAGAAACCCAACGTGCACGCGTCCGCTTACGTCGCGCCCAGCGCGGTCGTGAGCGGAGACGTCACCATCGAGGAGGGGTGCGCGATTCTGCACGGGGCGGTCGTCGCGGCGGAGGGCGCGCCGCTCGCGGTCGGTGCCAACACGGTCATCATGGAAAACGCAGTGTTGCGCTCGAGCGGTGGTTCGGCCATGCAATTTCCCTTGACGGTCGGTGAAAGCTGCATCATCGGTCCCGGTGCGTACGTGGTGGGCGCCACCATCGAACCGGGCGCATTCATCGCGGCCGGAGCGAAGATCTTCAACGGCGCCACGGTGGAATCGGGCGTGAGCGTCGCGCTCGGCGGCATCGTGCACGTCAATACGCGCATTGCGACCGGGACGCACGTGCCGATGGGGCACATCGCGTACGGCGATCCGGCCACGGTTTATACGCCGCAGGACGCCCCGAAAGTCCATGCGGCAATGAATTTCTTCGAAGCGGTCTTCAATCTGCCGCAGACGGACGACGTCCGCGAGAAGGCGGCCAATGCCTACTCGAAATTCCTTCGCAAAGCGCACGCGCAAGATGCGATCATCGAGGACGAACGCCGCAAAGCCGGTGCCGCGAAGCCCAAGTCGCGCACCGAAGAACCGCCGCCGACCCAAGCCGCCGATGTCGGCAAAGTGGTCGACATCATGTTCGTCGAGCTCGAGGAAGCGCGACTGCGCCGTGAAGCGGCGATCGAACGGGAGAAGAAAAGCAAGAAAAAGTGATCGCGTACGTCGAGTTCGCGAAAAAAGCGTTCGCCCGTGAAGCGACCTACCGGATGGAGGTCTTCACGGAAGTCGGCTCGCTCGTGGTGCGCGTGTATTTACTGCGTTCGCTGTGGACGGCGCTTTACGCGCAAAACGCGGCGCCGCAAAGCATGCCCTATCACAGCATGATCACGTACGCCACCGTCGCGCTCTTGATGTCGTTGATTCTGGAAGTCGATGGGACGCGCGCCATTCGCGAGCGCATCCGGGAAGGCACCATCGCGACCGACCTGATGAAGCCGATCAGCCTGCCCCTCTACTTCTTCAGCGACGGACTCGGGCAGACGCTCCTGCACGCCGTGCTCGTCGTCCCGTCGTTGCTTTTCGCACTGCTGCTGGTGCATATCGACGTTCCGAGCCCATCCGTCTTCGCCGCGTTCGCGCTCGCGTTCTTGCTCGGCTACGTCGTCAACTTCTTTTTGAATTTTCTCATGAACGCGGTGGCATTCTGGACGCTCGAAACGTTCGCGATTCAACTCGTCGTCCGCTGGGTGTCCGATTTGTTGAGCGGTCAGATCGTGCCGTTGACGTTTTTCCCCGGCTGGCTCGGACGGACGCTCTTCGCGCTCCCCTTTGCGGCGATCTACTCCACGCCGCTCTTGATCTACGTCGGCGTCATTCCGCCGGCACAGTACGGACGGTACTTGCTCGTGCAGGTGCTGTGGTTGGTGCTCTTTGGCGGCCTAGCGGCGCTGGTATGGCGCGCCGCGCAACGCCGCGTCGTCGTCCAAGGCGGCTAAGCCCTGCGATCCGTCAAAGCGCTCTGTGCGTCGAGGATGGCGAGCGTCGAGCTGGCATGGGCCATCAGACGCCCGCGCGCGTCGTGCATCGTTGCGGTCGTCGTCGCCAGCGTCGTACCGAGATTGAGCACCTCGCCTCGAACGTGCAATACGCCCGTCGATTCGCGGATTGGCCGGAAGAACCGCACTTGGAAATCGATCGTGTTGATCACCTTTCCCACGGGCAGTCGCGTAAGAGCGGAACACGTCAGCGCGGAGTCGAGCGCCGTCGCGGTAACCCCACCGTGCAGCGACCCGGCGAGATTGAGCGCGTAGTCTTTCGGGATCAGCGAAAGCTCGACGAAGCCGTCGCCGACTTTGGTGAATCGAATCCCCAGCAAATCGAGAATCGGAAGCGAGGGAAGCTTTCCGTCGCCGATTTCGCGCAAGAACTCCATCCCGCCGGCGGTCTTCCAGCGTTCCGTGATCGCCGCGGAATCGGCGTACGAAAAGCGCAGCTCCCGCTCGGCGCTCACTCGACCTCGAACATCAGCTGGTCGACGTAACACCAATACCAATCCTCGCCGGGTTGAAACGAACGCATGATGGGATGATGCGTCGCACCGAAGTGTTTGGTTGCGTGCTTGTTTTTCGAGCTATCGCAACAGCCCACGTGACCGCATTCCATGCACTCGCGCAAATGGACCCACGTGTCGCCCATCCGCAGGCACTCTTCGCAACCCTTGGCGCTGGGCGTAACCCGATGGATGTGGTCGAGGTGTTTGCAGCCTTCCGCCGTCATGCGCCCGCCGCCACGTCCCAAAACACCAGCTCGCCGACTCCCTCGAAGCGCAAGCGTTCCTCATCGTACGTGCGTAGTGCGTCGCCCTTTTGCAACGCTTCGCCGTCGATCGCGATCTCGCCGTCGCCGACGAACGCAAAACCGTATCGCTGCGGCTCGAAAACGTGCGAGACGTGCGTTCCGTCGAGGCGTGCGACGCGTAACGTCGCGCTTTGCGTCAGCGCGATCGGCGCATCGACGCTTCTTTGTCCGCTCGCGACCGTCAACCAGCGATCGCGCCGGTCGTCGACCGAAAAGTCCATCTGACCGTAAAGCGGCGTACGCCCGACCTCGCCGGGAAGCACCCACATCTGCACGAGGTGAAGCGGCTCGTCCTTCGACGCGTTGAACTCGGAATGACGCACGCCCGTGCCCGCACTCATGAATTGCACGCCTCCGGCGCGCACGACGCCGTGATTGCCCATACTGTCTTGGTGTTCCAGGCTGCCGGAGAAGACGTAGGTGAGAATTTCCATATCGCGATGCGGATGCGGCGGAAACCCGGAAGACGGGGCGATCGAGTCGTCGTTGAACACCCGCAGCGCCCCCCATCGCTCGTTCTTGGGATCGTAGTAGTCCGCGAAAGAAAACGAGTAGTGCGTCCGAAGCCACCCGTGATCCGAAAAATGACGTTCGCCGGAACGTTGAATGGTTCTCATATTCCTCATAACCCGGGGTTGGTTGCGGCCCGCTTCGCATCCGCGAGCGCCAGCCGTCCGAGCAGGAGATGAAAATAGAGCATACCACGCTGATCGCCGAGCTCGTCCAACAACCGTTCCGCATCGAGGTTCCGGTTTCCCGACAGTAACTTGAGCGAGGCGGCCACGCCGGAATCGCGCCGCGGAAAGAGCTCCAGCCGGCCCGCGCCGCGTAACATGACGACCGTCGCGCTCCACGGGCCGATGCCGCGAAGCGCCGTCAGCCGCGCGCACGCTTCCGCGGTGGTGAGTCCGTCGAGTTCGGCCGCATCGACCCGCCCGTCCAAGACCGCCGCGCTTGCTTCGCGCAACGCCGAAATCTTCGGCGCACTTAGCCCGCACGCGCGCAAGGCTGCATCCGCCGCTTGCGCGATCGCGCCCGGCGCTGGAAACGGAAACAGCATTCGGCCGCCGCTCTCGACCGGAGGAGAAAACTGCTCGACCACGCGTCGCATGATGGAGGAAGCCGCGTGCAGGCTAATTTGCTGAAAAACGATCGCGTGGCAGAGCGCTTCCCAAAGCGTGGGATAACACGGAGGTTTGAGCCCCAGAAAGCGCCGGCTGAGTTCGTGCACCCACGGCACGGCGGCCGCATGCCGGTACCACGAACGCAGCGACCTTCGCAAACCGAGCATGCGCTCGACCACCGCGACGTAACATTCCGGGTCCCGCCCCTCGACGACGATGTCGACACTGCGAGCGGACGGCTGCCGAACGCGCGCCACCACGACCCCGGTTCCATCGTCGAATGCGCGCGCGTACGTCTCGCCATCCACACAATCGACGGAGTTGGTCGCTAAGCGGCGCAGCGCGGTCGTCGTGAAATCGAGCCGGAACGGGGCCGTGACGGGGACGGTCGCACGATAAACGGAACCTTTGGAGCGATGCTCGCGACCTACCGGCAATATTGGCGCATCAACTTTCTCACGATGGTGGAGTATCGCGCCAACTTTTTCATGTGGTTCGGCTTCACCCTCGTCTACCACGGAACTGCGATTGCGGCGCTTTGGGTGACGCTCCATCAGTTTCCGTCGATGAACGGTTGGGACTTCCGGCAAATGGCGTTTCTGTACGCGTTATGGATGCTCGGGCACGAGTTCCACAATACGTTCTTTTTCACGGTGGTCAACGTTCCGGAATACGTCCGGGAAGGACGCTTCGACCGGTTCTTGCTCCGTCCGCAAGACGCACTTTTTCAAACGCTGACGGTGCCCTCGCAGATTTGGCCGGACGGGCTCTTCATGGCGATCATCTTCTTCGTCTTTGCAACACAATTCAGCGGGGTCGCGGTGGATTGGCTTTTCGCGTGCTTCGTGCCGCTCGTCGTGATCGGCGGTGCGCTGATCGATTTCGGCATCTCGCTGGTTATCGCGACGCTATCGTTCTGGTTCATTCGCATCGACACGTTACGTTGGGTCGTGATGTCGCTCGAGCAAGATTTCACACGATATCCAATCTCGATCTACACGCGGCCGGTCCGCTTCATTTTGGCATTCGTTTTTCCGTTTGCGTTCATGAACTACTTTCCGGCCGCATACTTTTTGCACAAGACCGACACCGGGCTCTCGCTGGCGCCCCAGATCGGCCTTCTGACGCCGGCGATCGGGATTGCGTGGGTCGCCCTTGCGTACGCGGCCTGGCGCGTCGGCCTCAACCACTATCAAGGGACGGGGAGTTGAAGGTGCACAGACGTTCGTTTCTCGCTCTACTCGCGGCCGCCGCCGCCGCTCCGCGCCCCGCACGCGCGGAGGGCCTTCACGCTGCGGTCGGTCGCGCGGTCCGGCAGATCCCCGGCATCACGGGCGTGTACGCGCGCACGATGAGCGGCGCCCCCGCACTCGTCGCCATCAACGACGAAGTATCGTTTCCCGCGGCCAGTACGATCAAAATGCTGATCATGTTGACGGCGTTCAACGCCGGGGCGCTCCACGAAACGGTGGTCGTGCACGCGAGCGACATCGTCGGCGGTTCGCCGTTTCTGGCGGGCGCGACGGGCGGCGAGCGTTTCACGGTGGCGCAGCTCGTCAAGCCGATGATTCAATTGAGCGACAATACGGCCTCAAACGCTTTGATTTCGCACTTCGGCTTCGAGCGCATCAACGCGCAAATCCACGAGGCGGGCCTCTACCGCACGCAACTGAAGCGTCACTTCTTGGATTACTCCGCGATCGTGCATCACATGGAAAATCGAACCACGCCGCGCGACATGGGGATGTTGTTCTACGAGCTCGAGCGCAGCTCGCGCGAGGATCTGACGACGGTGGCGACGGCCGCCAACTCTCGCGCGATGATCGAGATTCTGCTGGGCCAGACCGATCGCGACAAGATTCCGGCGGGCCTCCCCTCCGGGGTCTCCGTCGCGAATAAAACCGGCGAAGTCGACGGCGTGCGCAACGATGCGGCCATCGTCGATCCTTTCGGCGATTCGCCGTTCGTGTTGACCGTTTACACCAAGGACGTCGACGACTACGCGGCCGCGCTCGCGGGAATCAATCGCATCGCCGGCGCGGTTTACGCGCGCGTCGCCGGTTCGGATCTATGAGTCTTTCGGTTCGATCGACACCGATTCCATGACGTCGCCCGGCTGAATTTGGTCGACGACGTCGAGACCGCTTTGCGTTTGGCCGAAGACGGTGTATTGATTGTCGAGAAACCGCGCATCGTCCAGGCAAATATAGAACTGCGAGCCCGCCGAGTTCGGATCGGAGGAGCGCGCCATCGCAACGGTGCCCTTCACGTGGGGCAGATCGCTGAACTCGGCCTTGAGGCGGTAGCCGGGACCGCCGGTACCGTTGCCGTCCGGGTCGCCGCC
>JAFAIW010000006.1 GCA_019236495.1 Vulcanimicrobiota bacterium
CACGACATCGGTGAACGTACCGCCGACGTCCACCCCGATGCGCAGGGGGCGCGACATTACGGCAGCGCGGCCAGTTCGTCGTACAAGTGCGCGACCGTCTTTATTCCTCCGAAGAGCTGCGTCAGCGTGAACTTTTCATTCGGGGGATGAATCATATCGTCGGGAAGACCTACGCCGATGAGCACTTGCGGCAGATGCAAGATCCGCTCGAAGCTCGATACCGGCCCGATCGTTCCGCCCGTTCCGATGAACACCGGCGCTTTTCCGAAGCCGGCCTCCATCGCGCGCGCCGCGGCGGCCACCGCAGGATGATCGCGCGACGTCGCCACCGCGCGCACGTCACCGTCCGCTTCGATCTTCACGCGAACGCTGGGCGGTGCGACGCGCTCGAGAAATTCGCCGACGGCGCGCCGGATTTTATCGGGTTCTTGGCCTTCGACCAAGCGCGCCGATAACTTCGCTTTGGCCCAGCTCGGAATGATCGTCTTGTGACCGGGGCCACTATATCCGCCGTGCATCCCGTTGACCTCGAGCGTCGGCCGAAACCACATGCGCTCCAGCGGCAATCGTCCGCTTTCGCCGTCGAGTTGCCGCACGCCGATGGCCCGCGCTTGCGCCGTTTCGTCGAAGGGTAAGTTGCGTAGGTCAGAGCGTTCTTCGTCTCGGAGCTCCGCCACGCCATCGTAGAACCCCGGCACGGCTACGCGCCCGTCGGCGTCTTTTAGCTCCGCGATCATTTGCGCGAGCGTTTCCAGCGGATTGCGCACGGCGCCGCCATAGTAGCCGGAATGCAGGTCGCTCGTGGGGCCTTCGACGGTGACGTCCCAGTGTACGAGACCGCGAAGTGAAACCGTGAGCGAGGGTACGTCTTCGCTGAACACCGCCGTATCGGAAACGATCGCGAGGTCGCACCTCAAGCGGTCACGGTTCCGGTCGAGAAATTCTTCGAAATTCGGGGAGCCGATTTCTTCCTCGCCTTCGATCACGATCTTCACGTTGATCGGCAGCCGCTTGCGCAGCGCCATGTGCGCCTCGATCGCCGCAAAATGCATGAGCACTTGGCCTTTGTCATCGACGGCGCCTCGACCAAAAATCTTTCCGTCGCGTATCGTCGCTTCGAACGGCGGCGTGGTCCAGAGTTCGAGCGGGTCGACGGGTTGCACGTCGTAATGGCCGTAAACGATCGCCGTCGGCCGGCCGGGTGCTTCCAGCCACTCGCCGTAGGCGATTGGATTGCCGCGCGTCTCTAGGACCTCCGCGCGTAAGCCGAGCTCTCGCATCCGATCGACCAGCACCTCGGCGCATCGCCGAACGTCGCCGCGATGCGCCGGATCGGCGGAGATCGACGGAATCGCGACCCAGCGCTTCAACTCATCGAGGAAGTGCTCGCGATGTTCGTCGCAGTACTGCGCGATCGCGCCATCGAGACCGCTCACCGACTCACCCCTTCCCATCGAATGCCTCGCCAAGTTCCACGTGCACCGGCGTCGTTCCGCGCATCACGTCGAACGAGTGCGGCTTGCCGTCATAGGCGCGAAGCTGCGACTGATAGGTGCCGTATTCCCACCAATACTTTCCGTCGATCTTCTGGACGACGTCGTCGGAGCGCAGCCCCGCCGCATAGGCCGGACCACCGGTGCGCACGTAGGCGCGCATATTGCCGTCAACCGTCTTGAAGAGCGAATAAAAATATGTCGGGGAGGTCCGCCCAGGATCGAACGCGAGACCGCGCTCCAGCAAGTTTTGCGCGAGAATCGGATTACGCTGCGTCCAATCGAACATGCGCCGGACGCCGTCGGTCGCCAGCCACCCGACGTCGTCTGGGCTGGGTGCCGCGGAGAACACCCGATGATCGTGCCATTCGTCGACGCTCCATCCGCCGCAATCCAGCAGCTCGACTCCGATGTCGAGATCGGTCCCTTCGATCAGCGCGAAGCGTGACGACGTAACGCGCACGAAAGCGGCGTACGGCTTACGCGTGCAATCGCCGGCATTCGGATCGTCACGCGAGATGAAGGCGCGCACCATCGGCCAGCGGTCCATATCGGCGATGACGTAACGCGCTGCGAGCCGAGCATCTGCGGTCGTACCTGCCACGCCGACCCGATATGCCGCGCGCGCGGGTGCATAGAGCCCCGAGAGATTCTCGGCTGCGGCAGCCGGTTCCAGCGCAAACGGCGTTCCGAAGAGTCGCCCCGCGCTCGTCACTACCACGACGCACGCAATCGTCGCCACGGCGACTTGATACGGAAGCGTCCGTCGCAAGATTTCGGCCGGATGCACGCCCGTGAAGTTCCCAACCCAGACGTTTTGCGTATTTGTCGGATCGCAGACGTTTTGCACCTGGACCACCGCCATAACGGCCGCCACGAGCACCATCGGCGGCAACACGTGCGCGGTCAGAAGCACCGTGAACACCGCGATGCCGACGCCGTACGGATTGAGCGGTCCGCGATACAGCACCAGCGGACTGAGCAGACCGAAAAAGATCACGAAGGCGACAGGATTGCGCAAGACGGGATTTGCAACAAGCGGCGTCAGCGCAGCATTGAATTGCGGGGCTTGCGTCGCCGTAAACAACATGCCGATACCGACGAACAGCAGCACCGCGGGCGCCACGTCTTCAACGCCGCGAATTGCCGCAGCCGCGAGCGTTTCGACAGCCCGGAGCGGGCTCGCCGCGACGGCGCCGTACACGGAAGACAACAAGAACGCGACGATCGGGTCGAGATGCAAGCCGAAATACAAAACGATCGGCAGGACGGGTGTGACGAGCGCGTACCACGGAACGACTGCGCGCGGCGTCTCCGCCTCGACGGCCCAAGTCGCGTAGCCGCGTTGCTTGCGAAAAGAAACGGCCGCGTAAATCGCCAGCAACGCAACGTCGATTCCCGCGAGGATCAGCGCGTAACCTTGCATTTGCCCCTGAGTGACGCCGAAGAACTTCGTATAGAACGTCCACTGCACGATGTTGAAAATGAAGCCGAGTGCGAATCCCATCAGAAAGAGCGTGGCGGCCACCGCACGCGGCACGCCGACCGTCATCATCACCGGCAAGACGATTGAACCCACCATGATGACCGCGCCGAGACCGCTCAACGTCACGAACAGCCCCGCCACCGCAACGCAGAGAACGAGCGCCACGATCCAGGGCCGATCGCCTCCGAATTCGGCCGCGAAGTTGACGATGCTGCGCGCGACCCCCGTATCGAGCGTGACGCGACTGAGCAACGCTCCAAAGATCACGGTGACGTATACCTTCGCGAGAGCCACCGACCCGGAAACGACGATCGTTGCGATGCCGGCTGCGGGGACGCCCGCGACCGCCGCCATGCAAATCGCCATCGCCGGAACGGCGAGCAGCGCGGGCATGACGCGCCGGTACATCAGCGCCGCGAAAATCGCGAAGACGCAAAGGACGAGCAGTCCCGCTATCACGGAACCGGTTTCTCGCCGACGGGGGTCGTGAGGCCGAACAGGTCGTCGAACGCCGGGATCGCCTTCCGGGAGGCCGCGTGCTCGTGCATCGCGCGATCGATGAGGTCCGCGCGTACGATCGCGCGCTGCGCCGCCATGTGATAACGCTCCAAGACGCTCGGCAAGTGACCCGGACGGCTTTCGTAGTTCCACGCATTCGCATAGAGCGTCGCGAGCAATTCCATCTCGTCCCGAATCTCCCAGAACAGATACTTCGCCACGAACATCCCTCGCCGTACCTGGCCGCCTGTGCTTCCGTCATCGTAGTACGCCCGGCTTTCGGTGCCGATCTGATAGTCGCGCGCCAGTGCGTCCAGACGCCGCGCCGAGAGATACATCACGCGAGCGGCGTTCGCATGCAGCGGCGGTACTGCAGACGAGAGATGCGTCATCACCGTTTCGGCGGAACGGCGCACCGCTGCGAGGTTCACGTTTTGCATTCGCGCAGAAATCAGCGGGTCGAGCGGATCCGCCCAAAAGAGATAGTCCGTCGTGTCCTCCGGTGCGCGCTTCAGGGCGTGAACTGCGTCGCCGAGCGCGGCGATGTCGGCGCCGTAGCCCGAGTCGCCGGAACCGAAAAACGCCGCGGGAAAGTCGCGCTGAAATCGTGTAGGGTCGATCGGCCCGCTCTCCCAAGCGGAGCAGGCTGCATAGAGCACCGGATACCACGTCGCCTCGTACAGCGACTCACCGTCGTCGTGCCAGACGGTTTGGAAGAGGCCGAGCACGTGTGCCGCTTTCCCTTCGGTGATAAAACGATTCTCGTTGGGGATTGCGGTGGCTATATCGGGAAAAATTTCGTTCCAATTGTTCGCGCCGGGAGCGACCATCTGCTGGAATCCGCCCGTTGCGATCGTCCGAATGTACGGCTCGAACGACGGCTCGCTGCCATAGTGCCAATTCACGATTACCACGTTCTTCGGAATCAGCTGGAGAATGTTTGGATGCGTTTGAATGGCGTCGTCCCAGATCATCGGGCGCGCACCCGACGGTGCGATCATGGCGGCCATGCGCGTAACGTGCGCCGCGTAAACGGCGGCATCGCCTTTTGCCAAGACAGCTGCGCTCGTTTGGCCGCGTCCCAAATCCGACGGTTCGTCGGAGCCGATATGAAAGAACGGCGGATGCGGAACCGCCCGCGTCTCGTCGTCAATGAGCGTTTGAAGATACGGATAGGTCAACGCGCTGCTGGGACTCATCAAATAGCCGTGCGGCAGCTCGGCAGCCGGCGCGTATTCTTCCCACCGAAGCGTGTTATGCATGTGCGCGAACGTTTGCTGCTCCGGAATGAACGCAACGTGGAATCGCCTGGCATACGTGGCCAAGTGCCGAAGCTGCTGCGGCGTTATCCCGTCGAGCGGCGCAGGCAGTGGAACGCGCGGATCCGCAAACACGTGCTCCATATACGGAGAATAGCCGTTCATTTTGAAGGCGGCGATCGTGCGAATGCGCTCTTCGAAATATCGCATCGTCGGAAGCGGACCGCGGGAGACGTCGTCGGAAAGAATGCGCCACCGCAACGCGGGTACGTCGAAAGCTTCCGTACACGGCAAGCCCCACCGGCCGTCGCGGCGGCGTGGGAGCTGCGCGAGCGTCATCGCCGCATAGAACGCGCCGTCGCCGTCGCCCGCTACGATCGAGACGCTCCCGTGCTTGCGCGGAGTAATCGAAAGGACGTAACTTTGCGGCGCAAGCCGTGCGTGCGTAACGACGACGTCCGGGTCGCCGCCCCGCCGCAGCGGCGGAATCCCAAGAGCGGTCCACCGCTCGTCGATCAACGCGAGCGCGCCGGCGTCGAACGCCGCGCCGACGATGCGCGGCAACGGCAAGTCGACCCCGCCGCACCCGTACATTTTGATGGAGCTCGGCATCGGAAGCAGGTGCGGTACGTTCGCCGCGCTCGCCGCGCCGGCGCACAGCGCCGCTGCGACGACTGACGGAAGAGCGAAGCGGCGGAACATCATACGCCTATCTGCAGCGATGCGGTGCAACTCCTGCGCAGCGCAGGGTGGCGTCGCGTTTGGTTGGAACCGACCGCCAATGAAGTTGCAAACCGCCGACTATCTCGTCATCGCGGGCTTCTTCCTCGTCAACATCGCAATCGGCGTCTACTACGCCCGCCGCGGCGGCCGCAGTCTCGGCGAATTCTTCCTGAGCGGGCGTAACGTGCCGTGGTGGCTGGCGGGAACGTCGATGGTGGCCACGACGTTTGCAGCGGATACTCCGCTCGCGGTGACGGGGTTCGTGGTCAACAATGGCGTTGCCGGAAATTGGCTATGGTGGAACATGGTGATGAGCGGAATGCTCACCGTGTTTTTCTTCGCGGCGCTTTGGCGGCGTTCGGGGATCCTCACCGACGTCGAATTCATCGAGCTGCGCTACGGCGGCGCGCCGGCGTCGGCGCTGCGCGGCGTGCGCGCCGTCTATCAAGGCGTGATCATCAATTCCATCATCATGGGATGGGTCAATCTCGCGATGGGAAAGATCCTCAACTTGACGCTCGGAATCCCGAAAGCCGAAGCCGTCGCCATCTGCCTAGTGTTGACCGCCGTTTACGTGGCGATCGGCGGTTTGTGGAGCGTCCTCGTGACGGACTTGCTTCAGTTCGTGCTCAAGATGACCATGGTCGTCGTGCTCGCGGTGGTTGCGGTCGGGGCGGTCGGCGGCATCGCAGTGATGCGCACCCATCTCGCCGCGCTCGACGCACTGCATCACGTCGCGAGCGGCGGCTCCATTCTCGCGTTTTTTCCCACAAGCAATTCAGCCTGGATGCCCTTGACCAGCTTCATCGTGTTCGTAAGCGTGGCGTGGTGGGCGTCGTCGTATCCGGGCGCGGAACCCGGCGGTGGCGGTTACATCGCGCAGCGCATCTTCGCGTCGAAAGACGAAAAAAATGCCACGTGGGCCACGTTATTCTTCAACGTCGCGCATTACGCGCTGCGGCCGTGGCCGTGGATCCTGGTGGCGCTTGCAAGTTTGATTCTCTATCCGCACGGTGTCGCCGACCCGACGACGCACAAGATCGATCCGGAATTGAACTACATTCAAACGATGATCGACTATTTGCCGGCGTGGCTGCGCGGGCTCATGATGGCCGGATTCCTCGCCGCGTACATGTCGACGATCGGCACGCAGTTGAATCTGGGCGCTTCGTATTTGACCAACGATCTCTACCGGCGCTTTCTGCGTCCCGGCGCCGGAGAGCGGGAGCTCGTGTGGGCGTCGCGCCTCTCCACGATCGTGGCCATGCTCCTGGCCGCCGTCGCGACTGCCTTCATGACGTCGGTCGGCGCGGCGTGGGCCTACGTTCTCACCTTCACCGCGGGCGTGGGCCTCGTGATGATCTTGCGCTGGTATTGGTGGCGCGTGAACGCGTGGTCGGAAATCTCCGCGCTGGCATGTTCCGGTATCGTCGCTTCGATTTTGCAGTACGTACTTCGCGCCGACGCCGATACGCCGTCGCGCACGACCACGATCTTGCTGATCACCGTCCCGATCACCACGCTCGTCTGGCTGGTGGTGACCTTCGCGACGAAACCGGAGTCGGCGGAAACGCTCGAGAGGTTCTTCCGCCGCGTCCGCCCAGCGGGGATGGGATGGGCGCCCGTGGCCGCGCGCCTCGGCCTCCAGAATGAAGGGCGGGGCCTGGGGCTGAACGTCCTCGATTGGATCGCGGGGTGCGGAATGGTATATTTCACCCTCTTCGGGATCGGGAAAGTGGTTCTGGCCGAGTTTACGACCGGGATAGTATTGCTCGTTTTAGCGGCTTTTTGCGCAGCGTTCGTTTTGTGGGACGTCAATCGTCGCGCGCCCGCGCGCCCCGAATCGCGCGGGGTCGCGGCGGCGACCGCGCTCCTACTTCTGGTCGTGCTGGTGCCCGGCTCTGCGCGCGCGGTGGCGACCGACAAACAGCTCGACAATCTTCACGGCAACGTTACCTACGTCGTACACAGCACCGGAAGCCGCCACGATCTGGCGCAAGCGGCGTCGATCGTGCTCGGCGACGACGACGTTGCGCAGACCGCTGCCGCATCGATGGCGGCGATCGATCTTCCCGATTCTTCGCGGGTGGTGATGGGCTCGAACACCGCCGTCAAACTCGACTTCTTCAATCAAGCGGAAGTCGCGAGCGCGCACTTCATTCTTTTCGAGGGCAAGACGCGCTTCAAAGTCGAGCATCCGCAAGGCGCGCGAGCAAACTATACGTTCGACACGCCGACCGGGCAAATCGCCGTCCGCGGTACGGACGGCGACATCAGCGTCGATTTCGAAGACGGCGTGCGCGTCAACGTCTATCACACCAGCGATCCCGGTGCTCCGGTACACGTTACGATGATCAACGGGAAGACCTTCGACATTCCCGCCGGACAAAAACTCTGGATGCGTTGGGACAAGGGAACCCTCGACGGCGTGCAAACGTCCCTGACACGCAGTGAGATAGCGCGCTTCTCGGAATTTGGCCCCCCCGCCGTCATCGATGGAGGTTTCCCAAAACAATGAAGGGTCTGAAGATCGCCGCGGTAGCTGCTCTGTGCGCGCTCCCGTCCGTGGTTGCCGCCGATACGCCCGACAAGCAACTGCAGAACGTGAAGGGTAACGTTGCATATCAGGCTCCCGGTAGCGGTCAAAAACCAATTGCACAAAGCGCCTCTGTTGCGTTGACGGATCAAACATACGCCATCACCGGGTCGTCCTCGGTCGGCGAGGTGGTACTCGGTGACTCATCGGTCGTCACCATCGGCGAAACCACGAAAGTGCAACTCGCGTTCTTCAATCAAGCGCAAGGGAACAACGCGAAGTTCATCGTCTACAACGGAACGACGCGCTTCAAAGTGCGTCATCCTCAAGGCGGAAAAGCGAATTACGTCTTCGTCACCCCGACCGCGCAAATCGCCGTGCGCGGAACCGAAGGGGACATCGGCGTCGGCGACAACAAACTGCAGGTCAATGTTTACGAACTCTGCGATCCGAACCAGCCCGTTGCGGTGACGACCAACGGCGGACAGCACTTCCAGCTCGTCGCGGGGAAGAGTTTGATTGCGAACGTCGTCAACGGCGTCATCAAGGCCGAAGTCCAAGATCTCACCGCGCAACTGATGTCGCAATTCACCAGCCAGTTCGGCGTGCCGGCCCTAGGCCAGCTGCCGACCTCGCTCCAGGGTGCGGTGAGTGCGGGGGTTGGAACTGCGCTCGGCAGCGCCAACGTACCGGGATCCGACGTCATCGGAAACGCGGTCGGGAGTTTCTTCGCGCACAAGAAGGCGACGCCGTCGCCCAGCCCTTCTCCCGATGCGAGCTCGTGCTCGTGAGCTTACGCAGCCGTCCCGCGGTACGTCCGATCGCGCGCTTCGAAAGCGGATTTGAGCTCGCCCATGAAGCCCTGCACCGAGGCGGCGTCGACCGTTTCCGCGCGGGGCGCGAGGCGGATGAGGGCCGCATCGGCGGCGGCGAGCGCCGCAACGTTGCCGGTCGCCGTTTCGAAATCGTGGAGCACTTCTTGATCGGCAAACTCGCAGTGCATCAGCAAGCCGTCATACAGCTGTTGCGCGTCCCCGCTAAAGAACTCGGCGTGCGTCGCCGCAAGCAGCGCGAGCGCTTCGCCGACGAACGCGCGAATTTGCTCGTCCGTGATGCGCCGGCTCGACTCGTCCTCGTATCCAGCGAAGTCGGGGATGGTCGTCTTCAGGAATTCCAGGGCGTCCATGGCGGCGCAGGTACGACGGCGGAATAAGGGATGCCTCGCGACCTTCCCCTGGGCAACGGCGTTCTGCTGATGAACTTCGACGCGAACTACACGATTCGCGACATCTTCTATCCGCACGTCGGTATCGAAAACCACGTGATCGGCTATCAGTGCCGCCTCGGTTTTTGGGCGGATGGAAAATTCGCGTGGACGGCCGACGACGCGTGGAAGCGCGATCTACGCTACGAGGACGACACGTTGGTGACGTCCGTGCGCCTCGAACACCCCGGGTTAGGCTTGGCCGTCCGCATCGCCGACGCCGTCGATTTCGCGCTGCCGATGATGGCGCGAAAGTTCGTGATCGAACCCGGCCCGAAGGACGTTCGGATCTTTCTCGGGTTGGACTTACGCATTCTCGGAAACCCGATCGGCGACACGGCCCTCTATAAGCCCGACATTCGTGCGATCCTTCATTATAAGGAAGACCGCTATTTTCTCCATGGCGGAATCGGAGCGAACGGTGCGATCGACCAATGGGCGGTCGGACAGAAGGCCATCAACAACCAAGAAGGCACGTGGCGCGATGCGGAAGACGGCGAGCTTTCGGGAAATTCGATCTCGCAAGGATCGGTCGATTCGGTTATCGCGCTTCATGCGAGCGGCGATCCGTCGGCGGATCGCGTCGTCTATGCGTGGCTTGCGCTCGGAAAGAATCTCGACGGCGTACAAAATCTCCACGATCGCCTGCTCGAGATGCCGCAACACTACATCGATCGCACGCGCAATTATTGGATGCTCTGGGCCAACAAACAGAACACCGATTTTGGCCCGATGCCGCCGCAGTTGATCAAACAGTACAAACGCAGCTTGTTGACGATTCGCACGCAAGTCGACGAAGAGGGCGGAATCCTGGCCGCCAACGACTCCGACATCCAAGCCTTCGCCGGCGATACGTACTCATACGTGTGGCCGCGCGATGGGGCGCTCGTGGCATTCGCACTCGATGAAGCCGGACGTCACGAGCTTTCCAATCGCTTCTTCCAATTTTGCGGCAGAGTGATCAATCCAAACGGTTACTTCCAGCACAAATACAACGCCGATGGGACGCTCGCTTCATCCTGGCACCCATACTGGTTCGAAGGGCGCCCGCGCCTTCCGATTCAGGAAGATGAGACGGCGCTGGTTTTGTGGAGCTTGTGGCATCATTTCGACCGCACGCGCAGCATTGAGACGATCCGCGATCTCTACGGTCCGGTCGTGGTGACTGCGGGAAAGTTTCTGGTTGCGTACGCCGATCCGGCCGGTCTGTGCAAAGCATCTTACGATCTTTGGGAAGAGCGCTGGGGCGTGCACGCATTTACGGTGGGGGCAGTGTATGGCGGCCTTATGGCTGCCGGAAATTTTGCGCGCGCGTTCGGCGAGCTCAAAGACGCAGCGCTGTTCACCGACGCGGCCGAGAAATTGAAGGGCGCCGTTCACAAGTACTTTTTCGACGATCAGCAATTTCGCTTTGCGCGCATGCTCAACTGCGATCGGCAAGGGAATCTGACGCCCGATTGGACGCAAGATGCGGCGATCTTCGGATTGTTTGCGTTCGGGATGTTCGATCCGAATTACGCCCCATACACGAAAGCCATGGACGGACTCTTCGAACGCTTGTGGGTGAAGACCGACGTCGGCGGCGTGGCGCGTTACGTCAACGATTACTACTTTCAAACCACGAACGACGTGGACAAGGTCCCCGGCAATCCATGGTTCATTTGCACGCTTTGGCGAGCACGCTATGCCATCGCGCGCGCGCGTTCGCGCGAGGAGCTCGAACGCGCGCTCCCCTTGATGAAGTGGGTCGCGGAACGGGCGTTGCCCAGCGGAATCTTGGCCGAGCAAGTAAACCCCTTCACCGACCAGCCGCTTTCGGTTTCGCCGCTGACCTGGAGTCACGCGGAGTTCATCACCACGTTCTTGGCCTATCTCGATAAGCTCTCGACGCTCGGAGAGTGCCCGATGTGCCACCGCCCGCTCTATTTGCGGGAACGGTTCGAGGCGCACACGCACGACACGGCGCAGCTGGGGACGCCCGCGTAAAGCAACCAGGCCTAAAACGCCGAAAGGTAGGGCATGGCCTGGTGGCTTCTCGGGATCGCCGTGGTTGCGGCCTCGGTCTATATCAGCACCGTCTATTGGCGGCGGCTCACGCAACAGCGCGAGGAGACGCACCGCGTTCGCGCGATGTTTTCGCGTTACGTTCCGGAAGCGGTGGTCGACGATCTGCTGGAACGCAAAGACCCTCGGCTCTTCGAAGGCCGCGAATACTACGCGACGATTCTGTCGTGCCGCATTTGGCAGTTCGGCCTTTTCACCGAAGATCTCGATCCGGTTCAAACGATCCGGTACTTGAACGAATTCTACACGCTGACCGGCGGCGCCGTGCAAAAACACCGCGGGCTCGTCGCCACGATCCGTGACGACGGCATTACCGCGGCCTTCGGCGTGCTCATGGAGGACCCGTTCCAGGAAGAACGTGCGCTGCGCGCCGCCCTCGACATCGTGCGATTGGTGTCGGGAATGAACTCGCGTTGGCAATCGCAAGGCCGCAAGCCCTTTCGCGTCGGCATCGGAGTTCACTCCGGTTCGCTCGTTGCGGGTGACGTCGGTCTGCCGACGCGCCGGGAATTTGCACTGGTCGGAAATGTCGTGCAGATCGCGCAGCGCTTGCAAGAACATACCGAAGAAATGAACGCGGCAATCATCGCGTCGAGCGAAACGTATTCTCCCGTATCGGAATTCTTCAACGGGGTACCCATCAAGGCGGTGCCGCTGCGCGGACTCAAACGGCTGGCGAATGCGTACATCGTGCGCGGCCTCGCGCGCGATCAGCGTGAGAGCGAGCTCTTTCTTCCGCCGGAGCAGTCGTTTCGCCAAACGCAAATTCGGCGCGAACCGCCGGCCGAGCCGGCGGAAGTCGTCTATCCCGAGCCGCCGCCCGCGACCCAACGCGAATACGTCGCGCCGCAAGTGACGACCGCGCCGCAACCGCCGCCGACCGCCGCGTCGATCCTGCCCGAGATGCCGCCCGTTCAGAATCCGCTCGGCCGGCGCGAACGCACGCTCTTCTCGCAGCTCGACAGCGACACGCCCGCGATGCCCGAACCGCCGCCGGTCGAAGCGACGTACGAAGACGACGAAGGGCCGCCGTTTCAACTGCCGCCCTAAGCGCTCTCTCTGCCCGGCGGGCAAGTGGCTGTCCGAGCCGCTCCATGCCGATAGAAATGCCATCATGGACGGTCTGCGTAAAGCCTTCGATGCGCTTATCGAATGGCTGAAAAAGTTTTTCGACGACGGTCCCGGCAGCGGTCTCCCCGTTCCGGTCCCGCACTAGCTGCGAAGCCGCGCAAGCAACTCCGGCAGTACGGTTGCCGCGCTGCCGCGCAGCGTCACGTCCACCGCGTGTGAGAGCGCCGTCTCCTCCGGATTGATCTCCACGACGAACGCTTCCCCGCAGAACTCCGTGGCGAGCGCAGCCGCGGGATAAACCATTCCGCTGGTGCCGACGACGAGCATCACGTCGGCACGCATCGATGCTTCCATCGCAGCGTGCCAAACGTCTTGCGGCAACGGCTCGCCGAACCACACGATGTCCGGACGAAAGCGCCCTCCGCACGCGTGATCGATCGCGTCCATCGGCATTCCATCCTCCAGCGAACGGCGCGCCGCGCATCCGGTGCACCGCGCTTCACGCAGATTTCCGTGCAGCTCCAGCACGCGTCGCGATCCTGCGCGCAAATGCAGCGAATCGACGTTTTGCGTGATCAACGTGAAGTCACCAAAGAGATCTTGCATTTGCGCGAGAGCGTCGTGGCCGGCGTTCGGTTGCGCTTGGTGGTGCGCGGCACGACGTTCGTTGTACCAGGTCCAGACCAAGCGCGGATCGCGTTCAAATCCTTCAGGCGATGCGAGTTGCTCGACGCGGTGCGTGCGCCAAAGTCCGCCCGCGCCGCGAAACGTCGGCAGGCCGCTTTCCGAGGAAATCCCCGACCCCGTCAGTACGGCCATGCGCTTTGCTGCGCGCAATCGCTCTGCAACGCGATCCATCGTGAAGCGCTTCGCGCGACCGGGCCGGAATCCGGCTCGCTCCCCCGTTCGTTAGCTCATCGAGGGCACCTAGGAGATGAGGCGAAACACCCGGCCGTGGACGACGCTTCGGCGCTCATGGCGCGAGTCCGAAAACGCGATGCGGCTGCGTTCGAAGAAATCTACGACGCGTACCACCGGCTGGTGTACGGGGTCGCGTTGCGCATGCTCGACGACGTTTCGGCGGCCGAAGACGTGACGCAAGCGGTGTTCCTCAAGGTGTGGAGCTCGCCTGAAGGATTTACGAGCGGAAATTTCGGCGCGTGGATCGGCCGTGTCGCGCGAAATCGCGCGCTGGACATCATCCGCAGTCGTGCCGCCCGTCCGACGAGCGAATTGCCGGAAGCGATGCCTGCGGAAGACGCACTGGAAGACGTTGCTTTCGCCAATCTCGATGCCGAGAAAGTCCGCCGGGCGCTGGCGCGCCTGCCGGCCGAGCAACGCGATTTGATCGAGCTCGGATTCTTTGGAGGCATCACCCACGAAGAGCTGGCGCGTCGAACGAGCACGCCGCTCGGCACGGTGAAGACCCGAATCCGCAGCGGGTTGCATCGACTTCGTTCGGAGCTGAACGGAGTCGTCACGATATGAACTCCGCTCACAACGACGAGCTGATGGACCTTACGGCGGCGTATGCGCTGGGCGCATTGCCGCCGCAGGATGCCGCGATCGTGCGCGATCATTTGCGCACCTGCGCGGAATGCCGGGCGGAATACGACGCCCTGCGACCGGCCGTCGATGCGCTTGCGCAATCCGCGCAAGCCTGCCGCACGGGAGAAAACGGCCCGCATGCGAGCGATTTGATCAAAGCGCGCGTCATGCGCACGGTGCGCCAAGAGGCGGCACCGGGCTCGACGTCGCGGCCGCGTCCGATGTTGTGGCCGGCGTACGTGGTCGCGGCCGCTTCGGTCGTGCTCGCGATCGGAACGGCGGTTGCGAACAGTATTTTGTCGAGCAACCTGCATCAGGCGCAGTCGCAAATCGCTCTGCTCTCGGGCGAGCTGCAGGTCGCCAATCGGAACGCCGCAGTACAACGTCAAATGGTGGCCGATTTGATGTCGAAGGACGCGCAACGCTTCGCGTTTTCCGATGGCGAGGTCGTGCGTCGCGGCGATCGGATGTACATCGCGATGCACGCGATGCACCCGCCACCGAAAGGCCACGTCTATCAGGCGTGGACGGAGGAAAATGGGGCGAAGACGATGGCACCGAGCGTGACGTTCATGCCCGATCGGACCGGCGTCGCGGTAATCTCGTTGCCGGTCAACGCTTCGGCGATCCAATACGTGGCGGTGAGCGTTGAGCCCGAAGGCGGCAGCAAGCAGCCTACCACGAAGCCGGAATTCGTCGTTAAGACCGGTTGATGCCGCAGGGCGTCCAACGGATACGCCGCAGCACCGAGGACGCCGCGCTCGAGTATCTGGCTCGGCGTCCGTTCGAAAATGTCTTTTTGCAATGGCTCATCACCTCGGATCGCGCGCCGTCCACGCGCGAGCGGGTTTTTCTTTTCGAATCAGCGTCAGGAGTCGCGGCGGTCGCGCATTTCGGTCGTCAAGTGGCGATCGCGGCCGCGGACGCCGCGGCAGTTCCCGCGTTTGCGTTGGTCGGGCGCGACCATCCGGGCGAGCGGATGATCGTCGCGCCGGAACCGGTCGCGCACGGCTATTGGCGCGCCGTCAAAGCTTGGCATCGTCCGCCGCGCATCGTCCGCGAACGTCAGCCGCTGTTTGTTTTGCAGCCGCAAGATCTGCACGTGGTGCGCGATGGGATCGAAGTTCGCAAAGCGCGCCTTGCCGAGCAGGCCGTGGTCGCGCGCAACTCGGCGGAGATGATCGAGCATGAGCTCGGCTACGATCCACGCAAGAACGCTTCCGATTTCGAATGGAACGTGCGCTGGATGATCGAGCGCGGGCGATGGTGGGTCGGCACGCGCGACGGAAGCCCGGTATTCTTTTGCCACATCGGCCCGTATACGGAGCACACCGCGCAATTGCAGGGCGTGTGGGTGCCGCCGGAGTTGCGCCGTCAAGGCATTGCGCGCCGCGCCTTCGGACAGATTTGCGAAACGCTCCTGCAAACGTATCCGACGCTCTCGCTTTACGTGAACGATTTCAACACCGGCGCCATCCGACTGTACGAAGAACTCGGCTTCGAACGCACCGGCTCGTTCGCCACGTACTTGTTTTAGGTTGTGTCACACTGAGGTGCGCGCCGCAGGCGCGCCTCGAAGGGTGCTAAAGGTGGGGTGATGCGTTATTGGACAAAGGAAGCTCGTTCCGGTCGATCCTCGACAAACTCAAGGCATCGTTCGTGCCAAACATA
>JAFAIW010000165.1 GCA_019236495.1 Vulcanimicrobiota bacterium
GGCGGGATCGAAACCGCGCGCGATGCGTTGGAATTTTTCTTGGCGGGTGCTTCGGCAATTTCGATCGGAACCGCGAACTTCACCGACCCTCGCGCGCCGCTTCGGATCGTCGAGGGAGTGCGCTCCTATCTCGAAGAGCGGCGCATCGCATCGCTCTCGGAAATCGTGGGTAAGGCCAACCAAGGTTTCAGCGACGCGCATCAATACGAAGGAGATGAGGGTTAGGGCGGCAGAGGTTCCCGCATGGCACAACTGATCGTCGCGTTGGACGTCGACGCCGCGGAGCACGCAGAGCGGTTGATCGATCAGCTTTACGAGACCGACGTCATCTTCAAAATCGGTCTCGAACCACTCTATGCTTACGGAGAGCGCATTTTCAAATATATGGAATCGCGCGACGTGCGGTTTTTCGTGGATGCGAAGCTGCACGACATCCCACGCACCGTAGCGGCCGCCATGCGCGTCTTGGTCCGTCCCGGCGCGCACATTCTCAACGTCCACGCGCTCGGTGGCGCGGAGATGATGCAAGCCGCCGTCGAAGCCGTGCACGAACGCGCCGGCGAGATTGGGATCGCGGTCCCGTACGTCTTCGCCGTGACGATCTTGACGAGCATCGGTGCGGAAGATCTCAATGAGTTGGGCTTACAAGGAGGGCCGGGCGAGAACGCCATTCGGCTTGCCGCGCTCGCGCGCGACGCACGCTGTGCGGGCGTCGTCTGCAGCGCGCACGAAGTCGCCGACCTCAAGCAGTTTTTCGGCGCCGACTTTTTGACGCTGACGCCCGGAATTCGCCCGGCCGGAACGGCGCATGGGGACCAAAAGCGCGTCATGACGCCGGCGCAAGCCGTGGCGGCGGGTTCGGACTACTTGGTCGTCGGCCGCCCTATCACCGAGGCTGCCGATCCGTTGCAGGTCACGCGCGACATTCTCGACGAGATGCGCGCGACGGTTCGAGCTTAGTGGCCTCGACCGTCGATCTGGCGCGCGAGCTGCACGAGCGCGGCGCGATCCTTTCCGGGCATTTTCGCTTGAGTTCGGGCCGTCACAGCGCGACGTTCGTTCAAAAATTCCGCATTCTCGAAGATCCGCAATTGGTCGAAGTCGTGGCGCGCGAGATCGCTGACGCGTTTCGCCACGAATATCCGACCGTCGTGGTCAGCGCCGCCGTCGGCGGGATCGTGCTGGGCTTCGAAGTGGCGCGCCATCTCGGCACCAAAGCGATTTTCGTGGAAAAGGAAGATGGGCGGGCGGTGCTGCGCCGCGGCTTTACCCTGACGCAAAACGACCGCGCTTTGGTCGTCGAAGACGTGATCACCACCGGCGGGTCGGTCCGCGAAGTGCTCGACGTCGTGCGGTCGCATCGTGCGAGTCTGGTGGGAATCGGGGCGATCGTTCGGAGAGCGCCGGTCGATTTCGGCATTCCTACGGTGGCATTGCTCGATTTGCCGATCGAATCGTTCGACGAAGCCTCGTGCCCGCAATGCGCGCGGAGCGAAGCGATCGCCGATCCCGGGTCCCGGCGCACGTGATCGACGTCCGCCCGGGCCGGCGCGAGGATCGGGCTTTCGCTCGCGATCTCGGCAGACGGACGATCGGATCGAGCCTCTCACCCCTGCGAGCCGCCGAACCCGCGCTCGTGCACGCCAGCTTCGAGCGCCTCCTCGACGTCGTCTTCGAGCAGTCGCACGATTTTCTCATCGCCGAGCGCGAAGGAGAACGCATCGGCTACCTGCTGCTCATGGACTCGATGCCCGATGAAGTGTCGCTGGGCGCGCAAGGTTTTGTGGCGTACATGGCCGTCGAAGAAAACGCGCGCCGCGACGGGGTGGCTCGCGCATTGTTGCGCGAGGCGGAACGGCTCGCGCGGCAGCGCGGCTTGCCGTACATCAGCCTGATGGTGACGGAAGCCAACGATGCCGCGCGGAACCTCTATGAAACGGCAGGGTACGTAACGGAACGGCGCCTCTTATGCAAAGTCCTGTAGCGCAAACGACCCGACGCGCGATGCTCGCCCTCGGCGGAATCGTGCTGGTGGCGGCCGCCCTATTGCTGGCCTTTCACATCCCGCGCACGATGACGATTTTCCTCATCGCCGCATTCATCGCGTTCGGCGCGCAGCCGCTGGTGGTGCGTTTGGAAGAGCGGGGCGTGCGCAGGCCGCTCGCGATCGCGATCGTCTACGTGGTGCTGCTGTTGATTTTGGTGCTGGGTTTGGTTTTGGTGGTGCCGGCCGTCTTTGCGCAGATGCAAGTCCTCGTGCAGAACGCGCCCGCGTATTTGCGCGAGACGCAGGATTGGGTGGTCGGCGCGGAAGACACGATTCGGCGCCATTTGTCGCGCACCACGCTCCCGGCGCATCTGACGAACGTTCAGCAGTTTGCCAGCGAAAACGTCACGGCATTTCTGGCTGCTTCAATGGCATCGCTTGGGACGTGGCTCCTCGACGCCGCGACCGCGGTGTTCGTCGGGGTGTCGTCGCTCGTGCTGTCGATTTTCTTCCTGCTCCAAGACGAGCACGTCGCCGATGTCTTTGCCGGACTCTTTCCCCCACGTCAGCGCGAAACGGCGCGCATCGTCGCCTCCGAGATCGCACAGATCTTCGGGAATTTCATCGCGGGGCAAGTGATCGTGAGCGCGATCACCGGGATCTTGATCGGCTTGCTGTGCGCGATCGTGGGATTTCGCTACGCACTCGTGATCGGCGTGCTCAGCGGCGTGGCATATGCGGTGCCGATCGTCGGTATGATCGTCATTCACATCCTGGCGGCAATCGTCGCGGCGCCGCAGGGCGTCTGGATGATCGTTTACGTCGAAGCGATTCTCTTCACGGTGGGGCGCATCAGCGATAACATCCTCGTGCCGAAAATCATGGGGACGAGCGTGGGCGTTTCGCCCATCGGCGTGATGTTCGCGGTGTTCGCAGGCGGTGAACTCTTCGGATTGCCCGGGTTGCTGCTGGGCATTCCGGCGGCGGCGTTGATCAAAGTGGTGTGGCGTTACTTCGTCGCGCCGATGTTGCACGGCGCCATCGAGATCGTTCCGTCGACCTCAGACATTCCGGACGGGCTGACGCTCGAAACAATTTCGGAATCGCGCCCGAGTGGTTGAACGCCGGCCGTGGTTTGCAAACGTCGCACCGGCGCTTGCGTCCACGGTTGTGTGGCTCGTCGCAGCGTTCGCGGTTACGGGGGCCGTGGTTACGGCTCTTATGAATTGCGGGGCCGGGGTAGGCTTCGGGGTTACGGGAGCGATGCTGTGGTTAAGCGCATGGAGCGCCGCGGAACTGCTCCATCCCTCGGCCCGAGTTCAATTTGCGCCACCGCCGGAGGTTTCTTCGATTCTCCTTGTGGTGGCTTTCATCGCGCTCGTCGCAGCATTTGCCGGCTTTCATCTGGGCCGCCGCGCAATCATCGGAGGGGCTACGGTGCTCGCCGTCGCGGTGCTCGGAGCGACCGCGCTAGCATTTGTTCCACATTACACGCCGGGAATTCAGACGTGTCACGCCGGATTCATGATGAACGACGGGTACGTCGTGCCGTTTACATCGAAGTCGGCGCGCTGACGCCGATCAATCCGAGCACCGACGCCAAGACTTGTTGCGCGGCGATACTCAACCCGAGGCGCGCGAGGCGCGTGTCGCGGTCCTGCTCCAGGATCCGGCAGTGCGTGTAGAATTGGTGGAAATCCGAAGCGACCTCGCGCGCGTAGTGTGAGAGCCGTTGGGGGGCGAGCTGTTCGACGGTGGCCGCGACAACGCGCG
>JAFAIW010000271.1 GCA_019236495.1 Vulcanimicrobiota bacterium
AAAGGTTTGCCCGTAGTTTCCGATGACCGTGACGCAACCCGGTTCGCCCGCTTTCGGACACTTGACCGGTGTGGTCGAGTTGGTCGGATGCGGATACAGGAACTGGCGGTAGTCGCCTTCGATCATGAACGGAATGTTGCCGAGATCGAATTCCCACGCACCGCGCGCCGCAATAGATCCGGTTCCCGACCCGACAATGCCCGGATCGTATTCGTTGTACACGGTCGGTGAGACGATGAAGTCACCCGCGATGAAGAGATCTTTGTACGGCGTCGGCACCGGGCTCGGTGACGGCGTCGCAGTCGGCGCCGGAGTTGTCGGCGGCGGCGGAGGAGCCGGCGTCGTCGGAGGCACCCATCGAACCACGACCACCCGTTGCTCGGGAACCCACTGAACGTAGGCGCCCATGGCCTCGGAGATGACGCGAACCGGTACGACGACGTGACCTTGGTAAATCTCCGGAGGAACGTCGAGCGGACGACTTTCGCCGTTGATCGTCACTTCGGGACGCCCAACGGTCACTTTGATCTCTTCACCGGGCTTCGCGACGCTCACGGTTTTCGAACCCGGATCGTACGCGACCGACGCGCCCATCTGCTCGAACATCGAGCGCAGCGGAATCAATACGGTCCCGTCGCGCACGAGCGCTGCTAATACGCGGCCCTCTTTGAGTTTGTCGGGCTTTGCGTACACGTGGTGGTCGTTAAAAAGAATCGGGATCTGACCGGACGGGGGCGACCCAAAATCCGGCGCCTCTTGTGCAAGCGCGCGACCTCCAAAGCCGGCAAAGACGAGCGCGGCAACGATCGCGGTGCTCCAGCGTTTCAAGCGGTTGGCCTCCTCGAAAGCAAAGGAAAATGTGCAGCGCTCTAGCGCTTCATCCACACCATACCGTTTGCTCTTTGAGCCATGCAAGGCGGGGAGGCCTTCTTTCTTAATCTTTCATAGGCAAACCATAAGAATAGAGCCCCGGTCCTCGACCGGGGCTCTCTTTTGCAGGGTGTCGTTCTACCTTAGAAACGCAGCCCCAAGCCGACGTAGGGTCCGTTGTGCGTGAAGTTTGCCGGCGCGTTGCTGCTGTTGTTGCCGCGATCGCCCAGCCATCCGAAGTCGAAGAAAATCGGCGAGTTGCCGAAGCGGAACGCACCGCCAATTTCATACTTCAAGATATTGTACGCAAGCGTGTACGGGCCCGTCGGACAAACGCCGACGCCGCACGAGCCGTTCACATTCCAGTAGTAGTACGCGCTACCGTAAACGGTGAACGTTTGATCGAGGTCCGGAAGCTTTTCGACCCCCGCGCCCCATCCGTGCAGGTTCGGATAGCCCGCGTTGTTTCCGCGATAGAGATATCCGACGCCGACGTAAATGCGCGGGTTGGCGACGCGCAAACCGAGGCGGCCGTCGAAGTCATAGTCGCGTACCGTGAACGACGGAACGAACGTCGATCCCGTTCCGCCGATCGTGGTCACGCAGCCGGACGTTCCGAACGCACCCGCTGCTCCACACGACATCCCCGGCGCAAAACCGGCCGGCGTTGCGATGCCTTGATTGTGCGGATACACCCACTGCCGATAGTCGCCCTCGAGCATCCACGGCATGTTTCCGATATTGAATTCCAGTCCGCCACGTACGGTGTACGATCCGGAACCGATGTTGCCGGGGCTGAACTCGTTATAGACCTTCGGCGAGATGATGTAGTCGCCGACGATGAAGTGGTCCTGATAGGCTGCCGGGACGGGCGTCGGCGTTGCGGTCGGCGCGGCGGTCGGCGCAGCCGTTGCAGCCGGTGGCGGCGGAGGCGGCGGCGTAGGCGGCTGGTAGCGTACCACGACGAGGCGCTGTTCCGGCACCCATTGCACGTAGGCGCCCATGCCTTCCGAGATCACGCGCACCGGAACGACGACCACGCCCTGATAAACTTCCGGCGGAACGTCGAGCGGTCGCGTTTCACCGTTGATGATCACCTCGGGTTTTCCAACGGTGACCTTTACGTCGGCGCCCGCCTTGCTGATGTCCGCCGTGCGCGAAGCCGGATCCCACGCGACGCTTGCGCCCATCTGTTCAAACATGGAGCGCAAGGGAATAAGAATGGTGCCCCCGCGCACGAGGGCTGCCAGCACGCGGCCTTGCTTCAGTTTGTCCGGCCGCGAATAGACGTGATGGTCGTTGAAAAGAATAGGAATCGTGCCGGAGGGCGGCGCTCCGAAATCTGCGGGAGCTGGCGCCGTCTGCGCAATGACGGTGTTTCCTAGGTTTCCACCGGTTGCGCCGAGCAACACCACGAGCGCCGCAGTGCTCAGTAGTTTCAAGATAATTCCTCCTCGTATGATTGCCGATGGCACAACCAACCGAGGGTCCAGTTCCTAGCCGGGCGGCTATGCCAGACGAGGTTATTCCCGTTCAGTCTCGTGCGAAACGGTAGCAAGCGAGCGTGGAATTCTCCAAATCCACACCATCCCGGCAAGCGCTTCGCAGCCGGCGAGTACAAATGCGATGGGTGCTTGCCACGCGTGCGAAACGTGCAGCGTAACGACCAATGCAGAGGTCAAAACGGGCGCAACAATCTGCGCGCCGATGACTGCGAGGTTCCAAACTCCCATTGCGGCACCCATCGCGTTGCGCGGAAGCACGACGCATCCGAGCGCCCAATCGGATGCAATAAATGCTCCCCAACCAGCCCCGCCGACGCCGGCTCCGGCATATGCGGCGCCGCGCGACTGCAAGCACACGAAGATCAGCAGCCCTGCGACGAACACCGACGCACCGGCGTTCACGACGACCCGGCGATCGAATCGATCCGAAGGTTTTCCGGCGAGTATCGCGCCAAGCGCGCCGGCAGCCGTAAAAACCAGCACCAACGTCCCCGTCACGGGGGTCGCATTCGCGACATGGAGCGTGTCGTGCACGTAAAAATACATGTACCCGACAACCGTGAAAAAGCCGACGTTCAAAATCCCGCGCGAAATGAAGAGATCGATCGCGGCGCGCGTCGCAGGCATCGCTTGCGTCCGGAACGGCAGCAGCGGGATCGCACGCATATGTGCGGTCGTTACGATCGCCGAAGCGATCAAGAGCGCGCTCAACGTACCGGCAAGCCGCGTGCCCTGAGCGAGCACTGTGGCAGCGATTGCGCCGCAAGCGTTTCCCAGACTTTGCACCGCCGCCATCCACGACGCGGCCCTTCCAGTTCGGTCAGGGGTGAAGTAATCGGGAATCAACGCCTGATACGGCCCGACGGCGAGGTTCATCCCGATTTGCAAGGCGATGACGGACGCTGCAAAGTGACCGAAATCGCCGGCGCCGTAAAACCAGAAGAGCGCGGGGACGGCCGCCGTGATTCCCAGCACGAGGTACGGGCGGCGATCCAAACCGCGCGCTCTGCGGCGATCTGCCAGCACGCCGGTGACGACCTGCGTGAGGCCGGCCGCGAGCGCGCCCGCGGCGGCGATTTGACCGAACGCGAGCAGCGCGCCGTTCGGATGCAGCGCGATCGTTCGTGCCTGAAGCCCGATACCGAGCACCGCGCCCCAAATGCTCTGCACGCCAAACCAAAATGCGGCGACGCGCGCCGGGCTAGCGGTGTGCGAGGGCGTACGCAAAATCGGCTTCCGTATCGATGTCGAAACACAGCTCCGGCGCGGAGTCACGAATAGCAAAGACTCCGAAACCTAATTCGCGTGCAGCTTTGCGTTCGATGTCGGCGATGCGTAACCGCCGCACCAGAAATTTCCAGAGCAGCTCCGGTCCGAGCAGCATCGCCATCTTCACCAAACTCTTGCGCGCCCGAAAAAACCGCTGCGCGGCGGCGTCGATTGCGTACGCTGCGCCTTGCGGAATGAAGAACACGCTGCCGTTGGCCACGCGCTCTCCCCCGATCGTCACGGCGTGCGCGGGAGCGCTCGGAAACCTTTTCGCGTATGCCTGGGCATCCGCCAGCGGCATGGCGATCGCATCGGGTTGCGCGCGCTCGAGAAATTCGCGCACCGCTTCGCCGCTAAGATACGGAAGATCGCTCGAGAGATAGAGCAAGGGCTCTTGCGGCCATGCAAAGAGCGCGCCGTGGACGTTCTGCGCGCCGGAAGGCCGTTCGTCGACGATCATTTCTACGGAATTCGCACACGCCGCGCGCACTTCGGCGCCCCCCACGACCGCGATTTTCTCGGCGCCCGCTTGGCGCGCAGCCGAGATCGCCCGCTCCAACAGCGTCCGTCCATCCACGCGCGCCAGCGCCTTCACCGGCGTTCCCATCAGGTCGCGCAGTTTTCCGTCGACGCGGCCGCCCGCGGTGATTGCGGCGTTCACGCGCTAACGCGCCGCGTATCGTTGCTGGCCCGGTCTCCATTCGCAGACGCTGCCGTCGGCCATCACGAACGATTCGCAGCCGTCCACGTCGGGATTGAAGTCTTCGTTCAAAGCCTTGGTCGCAGGCCAATTGACGTTGCCGTCTGCCCGGGCCGAGGCGCGGGCCTTCGTATAGCTAAACTGCGGGAGCTTGACCTGCGCGTTGAGCGTACCTGCCAGCTTTTGTGCGTGGGTCATGGGTCGACGATCGCGTCGAAATGTTGCACGGCCGGCTCGAGCTCGAGCAAGTAATCCTTATCGAGCGGAAAATAGCGCGGCTTCGAAATGTCGTCGCCCGCAAACGCCTTGATGCTGTCGTATGAGTCCCACAGGGCGAACGTTTCGATGTGTCCGATGTCGCCCACCACCCAGGTGAAGATCATCGCGCTAATGTTGCCGGGCGTTTTGCGATAGTCGGGCAGCCCCGTGCGCTCGATGTAGTCGCGATACTCCGCGAGTTTCTCGGCAGGCACTCTGCCGTGCCACCGCCGTCCGATCACTTTCCTTGACATGCGACCACCTCGTCAACGGCTTATATTGACGACAAACGCGTAATCCGCCACAACCGGCGTGCAGAGCAATCGTGCCGGCTTGAATTTTGCCTGCATTGCAGTCTGTAGTGCGTAGACGTCGTAAGCGACGATGCCGCTACTCCGAAAAATCGCGGCGCGCGCCACATTCCCTTCAGCGTCAACGGTCACGTCAGTTATCACGGTTCCATTGACTCCAGTATACGGCGGTGTTGTCCAAGGCGCCGAAACACGGTCGGCCCGCTCGAAAAACGCTGCGCAATCCGCCTGTCCGAACGGCGGCCCGGGTGTCGCCGGGGCGGCATTATTCGGAAACGCCGCGCGGATTTGTGCGTCGTCGGCGCTTGGGGCAGCCGGGCTCACTCCAGCGATGGCCGCCCGGTTAACGTAGGGGATGGCCGGGCACGATGTTCGACCGTCGCGCGTCGTAGCGTCGGCGACCCAGGCAGCGTCGACACGCATTACCCTCGGCAATAAGAGGTATACCGGCGGCGAGAGATAGACCCCCGACGCGCTGCCGTCCGCCTTCGGCTTTGACCGCACGGGAAGGTTCTCGACCGGCGCAATATAGGTCTGACCTTGCGACAAGACGTGAAGCGTCAGGGTGATCGGCCTGGAGTCGTAGGCAGTCAACAAAACCGCAATCTGCGATCCGACGCCGATGCTCGGCGCTGAGTCCGGACTTTTGCGCTCGTCGATGACGAGCACATGATTCACAACGACGGGACAAGGCATTGCACCGATTGAGCCTACATCGTCCGATGCGCTCGCCGGAGCGCCGCAAAGCAGCGGCAAGGATGCCAGAAGCCAAAGTGGCGATCTCATGACAAAGGCCCGGCTTCTGCCGGGCCTCGTCTCGTTACTTCTTGGGCGGTGGAGCGGTGGTCTTCTTCCGGTTTCCGACCGTCTTCTTCGGCCCTTTGCGGGTGCGAGCGTTCGTCTTGGTGCGTTGCCCCCGCACCGGCAAGC
>JAFAIW010000038.1 GCA_019236495.1 Vulcanimicrobiota bacterium
GCATTCCACAGTATGTCTGGATGCCGCCGTGGTCGTTGATGCTCGAATAGAACGCGTTGTTCTGATATGACCCGTCGTACAGGATTTGAACGTCGTCGCGTCCGGAATCGTTGTGATGCGGGATGCCGATATGAAAGTTCGCGACCGCCTCGCGGTCGGTATAGCTGGACGTGCTACCGAGCGCAGCCGGAAACGGACCCGCTTCGCAACCGGGCGCGGTCCCCGCGGGGAAGATGGCCGGATTCAATTGATTCGCGGGAACGTCGGCGATTCCGATTTGCGCCCCCGGGCCGCCCGGACTCGCTACGCAAAACGGAAACATGCCGGCCGTTTGGCCGGTGTTCGTTTGTAATCCGGACATGATCGGCGTGAGACCCGGTATCCCAGTGCCGCCCATGAAGTTATCGTATGGCTTGTAGTCTTGATTCGATCCGAGAAAACCAACGTAGTACGAGAACAGCCGGTTCGGCATCGCGCCGCCCGCCTCTGCCTTCATTTGGTGGTAGTACGTTGGCCCGGCGATACCGGCATTGACCGTACCGAAGCCCGGATACGTCCCGGTACGAATGACTTGATTGATAAACCCGCCGACGGTTTGCGACGACGAATTCGACGGCGCGCCGCTCGTGACGATCTGCAGCTCTTGCTGACCGAGATTCGACAGCGAGTTGGCATTGTAGTTGTCGAACGCGCGATTGACGGGGACGCCGTCGAGCTCGTAACCGACTTGCGAATAGCTGGCTCCGTGGATGAAGATTTGTTGGCCCCAGCCGATGCCGCCGTATCCGACCAAGACTCCCGGTTGTGAGGCGAGGGCGGAATATGCCGAGTTGAGGTTGGTACCGCCGCCGATCGCGCCGACTTTCTCGGCCGTCGCGGCATTGACGGAGTAGATGTCGCTCGTTGTACCTGCTTTAACGAGGTCGTTCGCAGCGCGCGAGGTGACGCGCGCGATTTCTTTCAGGTTGACTGATGCGACACGGAGATCTTGCGTTTGCGTCTGATCGGCAAAGACAGCGATACCGCCTTGCGAATACGGCTGTATTGCGCCTTCCTTGTTGACCGCGATTGTGTATGTGTCGGGTGCAAGCGAGAGAAATACGTAGTGCCCATTGGATTGTGAGGTCGTCGAGACCGTCTGCGACGGCGAAGAGACGGTGACCGTTGCGCCGGCAACGGGTGCACCTTTCTCATCGGTAACGGTGCCGCTGAGCGTCCCTGTCGTCCCCGCCAGTGCCCATGTTCCCTGGCAAAGGAGAAAGAGTGCGAGCAGCACCGCAACCACCGGGCGCAGCAGTCCAAAGCGTTTGGACATGCTTTTCTCCTTCGAGTTGCGTGCGCGCGCAATGCGCGCGCTCTCGGCCCGTTCTCAGCAGAATCCCAGATGCGCCTCGGCCCTAAAGACGGAGCGTAGCAAAGACGGCAGCCTTAGTCCGCCGCGGTCAAATCTGTCCTTTTTCTGCCGGGCCCGGCGGCAATGCTCGAAAGATGCGAACGAACGCCTCCCCCAGATCCTGCTCGAAACGCGTTTGGAAGTGCGCCCGCGCTTCAAACGGCAAGAGCGCCGCGATGAAGAATCCGAGGGTCGGAATGATGCTGCGCTGATGGCGGCGGAAAACGCTCGAGGTGACGCGCGCCTCCGCGAGTTTCGCCGCGATTGCGTCGATTGCGGCGTCACTTGAGGGCGCATCGCCGTTCACCAGAGCAAATGCGATCGATCCCGCGAGTTTCCCGAAGTGCTTGCGAACGTCCGGCACGGCCAGCGGCGTCGACGGAAACAGTTGCGCAAGTCCTTCGCCGACCGCAAATTCGAAATCGCGTCCGTAACGCAATGGCCCGAGGTCAACGGGCTTCGCGCTGGGGGCCAAGAAAGCGTCCCTGGCGAGCACGTAATCGCCGCACGCGAGCAAACCCGACCACGCCTCGACGCTGAGCGCTTGCCGTTCGTCCTCGTTCGATTGAAGCGCCGCCGAGCCGAGTGTGGCTTTCGCCCACGCAGTCAAACCGTCGAAGCCGAGCTGCTCGGAAACGTGCAGCTGACTTTGTGCGAGGTCCTCGGCACGACGCAGCTCCGCAGCATTGATCGCGAAGCGCGCCTCGATTCCGCGACGCGAGACTTCTTGGTACGTGGTGCCTTCGCCCGACGTAAAGCCCGGCGTCGGCTTCATTCCGGCGGCGAGGCGCAAGCGATTCACGACGGTTTCCGACGAATACTCATGGTCCGGCACGCGGTGGAGCGAAAATCGGGCGGCTTGCGCCAGAGTCAACGCGTTTCCGGTGTCGCCTGAAGCGAACACGAGCTGCGCCAGAAGGAGGGTCATCGCGCCGAACGCGCGCACGTCGCGACCGCGCCAGCTCAGCTCGGCAATCTGCTGGCAGAGATTGTTGGCTTCGTTGAACTGTCCGGAGCGCAGGCGCGCTTCCGCCACGGCGAGCAGGGAGCGCGTTTGGAGCGTCGGATCGTCGGCGGCAATCAGTTGGAGGCGCTCGGCTATCGCGGTCATGCGATACGCGTTGTTGGCTTGCCGCGCCCGGATGTATTCGACGCGCGACAATTCGAATTCGATATGCGAGCGGTCGGGCACGACGCGCGAAAAAAGAAGCGAGCGCACTTTGTCGGTGAGCGCTTCCGCGCGTTGCGGCTGAGCGTCCCAAGCGTATGCCTGCGCGATGCGCGCCAAGGAAATCAGCGCTTCGGACCCATCCGCCACCGCGAACGTGGGATTCGCGGGAATTTTTCCCGCGCCGAGCGCCGCATCGATTCGCGAGAGCGTGCTGCGCGACGAACCGCCCGAGAGATCGTAGATCGCCAGCGCCGCCTCTGGATCGCTTTCGCTGGTTAATTCCGCCAGAGCCTCGATCGGGTCGCGGACGCTATTGCGCGTTTCGAAAAGCCGATTGATGGTGGCCGCCAGCGCTTTGATCGCATCGGAACGATACCGAAAGAATTGGCGGGCCGAGAGATGCATCTCGTACGCCACCACTTGCTGCGTTCCCGACGCGTCGACGTCGCTGCGCCAGATCAACTCGCGAAGACGTTGCGCGTGATAGCCTCGATCTGCAAAGGTTCGATCGATCATCGAGAGCACGGCTTTGTACGGATCGGCAATCTCCGTCGCGTCGCACAGCGCGCGAGCCAGCGGCATGCTTTCCAAGCGTTGGGGCTTTCGCAAAACGCGAAGGAGACGGCGGACGTCGTATTCCGTCCACATCACCCGCGCTCTCTCCATCGTCCAGAATTCCGGGCTCACGTTCATGCGCACCGCCAAGGCAGATTCGGTGTTCCTAAGGAATTAGTTTAACGGCGCGGAGCGCACTTCGCAATAAAAACCTGCCTCACAACCATCATTTGAGAGTTTTTTGGCAGCGTTCGATTGGAGAAACGGCAGCGGGGTGGCAGTCTTAATGACGCTGGAGCCGACGGCCGGACTTGAACCGGCGACCTACGGTTTACGAAACCGTTGCTCTACCAACTGAGCTACGTCGGCGCGGCCGACCGACGCTGGTTCCACGCCGCCTCCGCTGCCCCTTTTGTGTCGCGACCGTTGCGCGAGAATCGCCACACGCTATCCTTATATCATGCGTAGCTTCGGCGTTCTTTGCGCCGCGTTCGTCCTCGGCGTGGCGAGCGCATGTAACGGTTCGGGTTCGACGTCAATGCCCGCGACCACGCAAAACGCGTGCGCCGGACTCGCCGTACCGGCACTGCTCTATCCGCCTTCCGGCGCGACTGGAGTGGACGACACGAGTCTCCAAATTTGGGTCGGCTATCCGCAAAATCCGAACGGCACGTGGAGTCCGCCCGCCGTATCGGCGGGAGCGGGCGGCACGGCGCTTGGCGGCCCGTACTCGCCTCCCTCGCCCGGTCCCACGAACCCGCCCGGCTTAGCCTCCCTCCCCGCCGGCGATTCGCCCTTCGTCTCGACGCTCTCCGGCTTACCGTCCTCCGGAACCGTGAGCGTCAACGTGACGGACGGCACGTGCACCCAAACGATCGGCTCGTTCACGATCTGAGCGTTTGCGCTCTGGACACCCCGCGGACGATATGTTACGATTCCTGCACCTAAAGAATTAGGTGTGGAGGCTGGATGCCGCGCAAGAAATCGGCGACCCTGACCGAGGTCGAGCAGCAGCTCATGGAAATTCTGTGGGAGCGGCGCAGCGGTACGGTCGGCGAAGTGCAGAGCGCACTCTTGCCCGATCGCAAGGCCGCGTTCAATACCGTGCAGACGACGTTGCGCATCCTCGAAGAGAAAGGGTACGTGCGCCATCGCACCGAGGGTCGCGCGTTCCGGTACTATCCGGTCGTCGAGCGCGATGCGGCTTCGAACAGCGCCGTGCGTAATGTGCTAAAGCGGTTTTTCAACGGTGCGGCCGGTGCGCTCGCCATCAATCTCATCGCGCACGAGCGGCTTACGCCGGAAGAACTTCGCCGGATCGAGCAGCTCGTGCAAGACGCAAAGGCGCAGTCGTGAGCGCGGAACACCTCGCGGCTGCCGGACTCAACGCGCTGTGGCAGAGCGCGATCTTGGCGCTGCTCGCTGCGTGCACGGTTAAGGCAATTCGTATGAGCGCAAGCGCGCGCTGCGTGGTCTGGACGGCGGTGCTGATCGTCGGTGCGGTGCTACCGGCCATCGATTTCGCCACGCAGCGCCAGGTCGCCGCGCCCTCGGCCTCTCCGCGCCGCGCGGTCGTTGCCGCAACGGTGACCGAGGTCCCGGTAAAGACGGCAGTCCGCACACGTGCGGATGCCGGCTGGACGCGACCGCCGGAAAATCCCACGGTGTATCGCGCGACCGTCGCTTCTCGGGTCGACGCGGTCGCGCTCGTTACCGCGCGCCTTATTTCGCGCACGGCGCGCATCGTGTCCGTCGCATGGCTCGGTGCGGCATGCCTGCTTCTGCTGCGCGTGTTTTTCCAAGTGTGCTTGCTCTTTGCGGTGAAACGCGGTACGTGCGTGATTCCGGACCGATTCGAATCGTGCGCGCGGGCTCGCCGCGTCAGTATCGGCATCTCGGATCAGGTCGGCGTTCCATGTCTCCTTGGACTGGTGAATCCGATCATCGCCATTCCGCGCGGACTCTATGCCGGGCTCTCGCGCGAAGATCTTCAGCGCATCGTCTTGCACGAATCCGCTCACCTCGAACGATTCGACGATTGGTGGAGCTTGTTCGAACAGCTGACCCTCGCGCTCTTCTTCTACAATCCCGCGTTGCATTACGTCGCAAAACGTCTGGCCACGGACCGCGAAATCGCGAGCGACGATCGGGCCGTAGCCCGCAGCGGCGATCAGGTGACGTACGCGGCCTGTCTTTCGTCGCTTGCCCGGCAGATGGCGTTCGCGCCGGCATTCAACGTGCCGGGATTCTTCTCGACGCGCCGCCAGATCGTGGTACGGATCGAGGAACTCCTGGACCGCACGCACGACGGGTCGTTCCAGCTCGGGCGTCGCGTTGCGGCAGTCGCCGGATGCCTCGTGATCGGAGCGTTGCTGCTCTCGCAAATCGGCGTGCCGGTGCTGGCAGCTTCGCAAGCGCCGCCGGCCGCACCACCTAAGCACGCGCACGTCGCACGCGTCGCACGCGTGGCGCAAGTCGCCCCGGTCGCGCGCGTCGCTCCTCGCGCATTCGTCGCTCCTCGCGCATTCGTCGCGCCCACGGCACCACGGCCGCCCATCGTGCACGTCCAAACGAAGCCGCACGTCGCGCGCTTTGCGCCGGCCGCGCACGTTGCGCCGATCGCGCAGCATATCAGCGCGTTCGCGCCGTTCGCTCCGGCTGCGCCGGCCGTCGACGTCCCGCCGTCAATCGCGCGCCCCGCTCCTGCGGCAGCCCCGCAACCGATCGTACACGTGCACGAGCATCTCGTCTACCGCTACGCCGAGCGGGCCGCAATTGCAACCGCAACCGCGATGGCCCCTGAAGTTCTCGCCGACGCGCAAACTCCGGTTGCGAGCGGCACGCGCACGACCTACGTCGACGAACTCGCGGATGCCGGATACACGAATCTCACCGTCGATCAAATCATCGCATTGCACGATGCCGGCGTCTCCCCGTCGCGCATCGCCGATTTCCGGCGCGCCGGTTTGACGCGTCTCTCCGTCGACGATTTGGTTCGCCTCAGCAATCACGGCGTTCGGGGCGGTTGCGCGCTGACGTTCAAGAACAGCGGATATTCCGTAAGCGCCGACGACTTGATCGCACTCGCGGATCACGGCGTTCGCCCCGAATACATGCTGGCGATGAATCGCCTCACCGGCAGGCAACTGACAATTGCCGAGCTGATTCAATTGAGCGATCGCGGCGTCACCGCGACGTACGCCAATGCGGTCGCGGCGGCCGGATATCATGTTACCCCGGATCAACTGATCCGGTTGATGGACCACGGCGTTTCAGCCTCATTCATTCGCTCGATGCAGGCGCATTTTCCCCGAGGTTCGCTCACGGTCGACGACTTGATCCGCCTTCAAGACGACGGCGTATGATCGCCGCTTTAGCGCTCGCGGCCGTCGTCGCGTCGAACGCCGCCGTTCAAACGTGGAACATCGAACCGAGCGACCGCGGCGCGGTCTCGCTACGCATTTCCGTGCGCATCGAGAGCCCCGGCCACGATTGGGACACCACCGAAGAACACGACATTCCCGAAGCCGCCTTTGCCACGACGTTCCAAGGTCTGAGCCGCGCCGATCTCGCTTCGCCGGCGGGCATGAAGGTCGACTTTCGAATCGTCCGCGACGCCGGAATGCTGGAATGCGAGGGATGGGCGCACGACGGACACGCATCCGGCGACTTTACGGTGGCGCTCAGCCAAGCTTTCGCGCGAAGCCTCGCCGCGCGCGGCATCGGAACGCCGACGGAAGATCAGCAACGACGAATGTTGATCGCGAACGTGGGATATCCGCTAATCGATGCGCTGGAAGCCGGGCGTTACGATCGCCCGAGCGTTGCGGATTTGATCAAACTCGCCGAGCACGACGTGACTCCCGACTACATCGCTTCGCTCGGGGCTGCGGGCATACATCTGCATTCCAGCGAGGAGCTGGTTCGCATTCGCGATCACGACGTGACGATCGACTACATCAACGGATTGCGTCAAGCGGGCTATCGGAATTTGACGCCCGAGCAATACGTACGGCTGCGCGATCACGACGTCACTCTCGCGTTCGTTTCGGGGATGCAAGCCGCCGGCTATCGCCCCACGCCGGAGGAGCTCGTTCGGCTGCGCGATCACGACGTTACGCCGGAGTACGTCGCAGACCTCGCCCGGCACGGCTACACGCACCTCTCGATCGACGATTTGATTCGGTTGCGCGATCACGGCGTTTGAGCCGCGTCGCGGCGCGGCTACAACGTCGCTTCTTTGCTGTTGAACGACGCCGCCACAAGCTCCGCCAGGCGCGGCTCGCGCACGGCGGCCAGCGGCACGGTCAACGCCGGAAGCGGGGTGACTGAGAAAGCACCGTTTCGAATCTTTCTTCCACCGCCGGTGACGTGCAAAACGACGACCGCTTCTTGCGGCACGATCCCGGCAAACACGGCATTGCGCAATCCCGCGAGGGCCACGCCCGCGGCCGGCTCGATGTCGACGCCTTCCAATTCGGCAAAGAGCGCCATCGCGTCGCAGGCTTGCTCGTTGGTTGCAACGACGACGTCGCCGCCGCTTTCCGTGAGAATCGAGCGAATGCCGCCGGCGATGCCGTACGGTGGAACGCGCGTTCCGAGCACCGTCGCCGCAAGCCCGCGCGCGCGGCGGCGTAGCGTCAGTTCGTCGGCTGCTTCTTCGACCAGCGACTCGCTCTTCGCGCGCCAGGCTTCGTACACGGGAGCCGATGGAGCGTTTTGCACCAGCAGCAAACGCGGCAAACGCGCCCCGTACCGGCCGTCTTCGATCAAGCGCAGCGCGGCTTCGTGCGCGGCGATCGCGCCGGCTCCGCTGCCGATAGCTTGCACGTAGTAGTCGGGAAGCTCGCCCGCAGCCTCGCTAAAAGCCAGCAGCGTCGTGCCGATTCCGTCGCGCCGCGCAACGTTGAACGTACCGCCTTCGAAAACGAATCCGTCGAGTTGCGCAACCCGTTCGGCGAACGCGATCGCGTCGTCGTAGGTCGAGTCGTCGCCGATGGCGACGATTTTCACGTTCGGTGCAAGCGGCGCCGTCAAGCGCAGCCGCTCAAGCGCTTGTTCAGGAACCACGACGACGGCAGGAACGTCGTAGCGCGAACACGCTTGCGCGAGAGCCGCCGCGGTGTTGCCCGCGGATGCCACGACGAGCACGCGACCGTCTCGCGGGAAACGTCCGGCGATGGCGTCCGCTTCGATATCCTTGAACGTCGCGCTTGGAAGTGTGGCGCCGCGCACGGGCCAATACCCGTTGAAGGCGATCCACAGATTCTGCAAATCGAGAAAGTCCCCAAGCGCGTCGCTGCGGTAGATCGCTGTCGACCCCGACGGTTCGACCTCATTGCGATGCGGCAGCCACGCTTCGTACCGCAGAATCCCGCCGGCAGTCTCGTCGACGGCGAGCGTTCGCTGCGCGTACTCAGTGCGCAGCAGCGCGCGGGCGTGCCGGCCATCGCAATGCAGCCGCACGCCGTCGTCCTGGTAGCCGGCCCCGCAGGCCGTGCAACGCAAAAGGTACGATGGGGACATCGTACCTTTTGCATCGGCCGCCCGGACGAGCTCCCGTAGCCCGGGACCCGCGACGTACGTGGGTCTTAACGGGCTGGTTACATTGCTCTTAAGGCTGATACTTGAAGCGCTGGACCGAGCCGTTTCCGGTCGTCGCCCCACGCGGCGTCCCCCAGACGATCCAAATGTCGCCGGTTTTCGGGTCGATGTTGACGGTGTGCACGCCCATGCTCACGTCGGCCTGCGCGACGATTTTCGGCGAGGTCTTTCCGTCGTACGAGATCAAGGTCAGCTTTCCGCTCCCGGCGCATGCGATCCACTTCCGCCCCACCTCGATGCTGCATTGATCCATGCGCGGCACGTCGATCGTCCAAAGCCGCTGGCCGTCGAGGGTATATTCGGAAAGCTTTCCATTCGCGCCGCCGACGAAAAGATGCTTGAGTTCCCAATCCGCCTGAAGCGGATGGTTGTTGGTGAGTTCCGGCGTCTTGAAGGTTCGCGCGACCTTCAGCGTGGCGGGATCGATAACCGCGACTTCGCTCGCATCCGCGATATTCTGATAGACCTCGTGCGTCTGCGGATCGATGACGAGATATTCGGGCTTGTGGCCGGGGAGCGGGATGGTCGCGACTTGTTTGAACGTTTTCGCATCGATCACAAAGATTCGCGTACCGTCGTCTTCGTCGCCGTAAATACGACCGTTGCTCGCGTCGTATGCGATCGCATCGACCGGCCCGTCGACGCTGACGCGATGGAGTTCCTTGAGCGCGGCCGGGTCGACTTCGGACAGCGCTTTGTCGTCGCCGTCGCCCGTGTAGACGTTTCCGCTCACCGGATCCGGAGCGGAGCCGGCCATATCGCCGACCTTCACTTGGCCGATGACCTTTCCGCTGTCCGCGTCGACGATCAAAAGCGAGGCAGCGCCGCCGTGTGCCGCGTACACGCGACGATGGGCGGCGGCAACCGTAACGTAATCGAAGCCACCCGTGCCGGCGACCGGCTGCGGCGGCGCAACGGGAACTAAGGGCATGCAACTCTCCTTGCGCAAACTCGCGGCGCAGATTCAAATCGCCACGTGGCTCTATGGTGGCGCTCCAAGATGACCTCCGCATGAACCCCGCCGCTTGCCTCTTGAACGGGCCGGCGAGAGCGCGTACAATAAGGCCACCTTATCTATTCTTAAGTAATATTAAGGATGGGGCTGCGGATGGCCGTGCGGACCACGGCGGCCGTTGCGTTGGTCGCCGCGCTGCTTCTTCCAGGCGCCGGAACGGCACAAGAACTGCCCGGCCGGATGAGCACGGTCTTGCTGATGGGCGCGCTGACGCCGAAAAAGGCCGTCTTCGCAACCGGCGTCATCTTGACGGCGGGAAAGTCGCTCACGATCGTTACCGCCGCGCACATTACGCCCTACGTGCCGCTCACGATCTTCACGATGCGCGGAGAAATCCTTCAGGCGCACAGCGTCCGCACCGTTCCGAATCACGACATGGCGTTGATCGAGTCGTCGCCGGTGGCATTGAGCTATCCCGTTCCTCCGACCGCCGCCGTCGCGCCGGCCACCGGCGGCCGCTTGTACGTGTGGGGATTCGATGCGGAACCTGCGCCGATCGAACTCGATGCATCGATGCTCTTCCCGGCGATCGACATGCCCGAACAAAACGGTTCGCCGCGCATCGGCATCGCGTGCTCGAAATGCGGACACGGCGACTCCGGCGCGGGCGTGTTCGCGCAAGACGGCTCGCTCATCGGAATCGTCACCTCCGGCTGGTACGACCACAACGGCGCGCAGGTCTTCGTCGAAGCCGAACCGATCGGCGTTCTCGACACCCTGCGCACCGTTGCGTGCGGGTCGACCGGTGACCGCTAGCCCTTAGATCTTCACCATGATCGTCAGCCACGCTTGACGTGGCGGAAGGCCGTATTGTTCGGAACCTTGGTCGAAAGCGTTCTGCGCCGAACCAAACGCGTTCTGCGCGTTAAACGTTCCGAATCCGATATACCCGAACGGTTGCGACGAGTTGTTGAAGATGTTGTTCACGCCGAGATTGAAGGTAACGTCGTCGACCGTCTTCGTTACGGTAAGATTGGCAAATGTGTACGGAATGCGATTGAAGTTGTTCGGAGTACCGACGTAGTTTCCGATCATCGCGACTTCGAATTGCGTGCGCGGGTCGTGATAGTCGAAGCCCAGGCTCGCGGTCTTGAACGGCACCCCGCCGATCTGCGAGCCGTTGACGAGGCCAGTGTTCGTCGAGAGGATGTTGTTGCTGATGCCGTTATAAACGGCCGACTGGATATTGTAGTCGCCGTTTACCGAAACGTAGCGCACAACCGGCACGTTGAAGTTGATCCCGACCCCCTGGTATTTCGCGGAGCCGGCGTTGAAGCTCGTGCTGACGCCGAGAGCTGAATTCGTCACCGGACCGCACTGCGTGGCAATCTTCGCCAGGAACGGATCGAGGTTCGCTTGCGGAGGTATTTGGTTTGGCGGCACGACCGAAAGCGGGAACGTGCCGCTCAAGATCGGGTTGGTTTCATACGAGTCGTAGAGGTTGGCTTGAACGACCGCTTGATTTGGGAAACGGTGACCGAGCGCCAGCTCGAGGTCATTTGCCGTTTCGGGCTGCAGATTTGGGCTTTGGCCGCTTCCGATCGAATTGAGGTTGCCGGCGCCGCAAATTGGATTGAGGCTTGCGGCCGAACCCGGCGGGTCGAACGTAAACCCACCGTAGAGCAGCGTCGGATCGGGGATACTGTTCGACTTACCACCGGTCACGCGAATGACGTCGGCGGAGTCGGGGCGGTACACGACCGACACGCGCGGGTCGAAGTTGTTCGAAGCGGTGTTCACGCTGTGTTCCAACCAAAAATCACCGAAGACTTGCAACTGCTTGGTGGCGGTCCACGCGTCGCGCAAGAAATAGCTGTTGTTGGTCGTGTCGAAGCGCTGGAACTGCACCGGAATGACCGTCGTCGTCAAGTGATATTGATGCAAGAAGTTGACGCCGAACGAGAAATCGTGGCGGGTTCCCGGGAATTCGTCCGCGATTAAATAGCCTTTCGTGTTAACGATGTCGTCGTGAAACGCCCCGGTTGGGCTCTTGACGTTCAAGTACCCGTAATTGTCTTGGTAGCCGTCGAGAATGATATTTCCGGCGCCGAGTCCTTGAATGAAGCGCGCGTGATAGTCCTGATTCCAACCCGCATGCCACCGGCCCACGCCGCCTCCCGCGGGACCTTGAAAGGCCGCACCGTATTGTTGCGGCGTCAGACACGAATAGCCGGCCCCGCTATCGTTCAGCACGACCTGCGAACCGGTACAAATGACGGTTGCGCCATGCACGGTCTCCTGGTCTTCGTTGGGAACCGGAACGCAACCGGGGACCGACGAGCCGCAGATCCCATTTGCGACGTTGATCGCCGAGTGATACTGCAGGTACGGCCCGGTATTG
>JAFAIW010000111.1 GCA_019236495.1 Vulcanimicrobiota bacterium
CGCGGGATAACGGCCTTCGAGAACGTCGTGCAGCGGCATGTCGTATTCCGGGCGGCGCAACAGCCACGCGGGGTAACCCCCGTTGCGCCACTCGTTGCGAATCACCGGGCCGGGGCGAAGGATAACTTTGAAACCGAGCCGGTGAACGATGCCCAGAAGACCGTTCAGATCGCGGCGCGCATTCGTTCGTCCGGTGAAATCGAATTCGCCGTCGCGAACTTCGTGCCAGTTCCAAATCGCGTAGAGGTCGATCGTATTGATGCCGAGCCTTTTGTATCGTTCGAGCGATGACGTCCAGAGCGCCCGCGGCAATCGTTCGTAGAAGAAGCTCGCACCGTAAACGAAAAACGGCCGGCCGTCGACGGTGAACACCGGATAGCCGTCTTGCTCCACGATCGCGCTTCGGCCCCACCCCGGGGCCATCGCCCCTTCGAGGCTCGCGCTTCGCGCGCGCACCTCAGGGTGACACACGTCGACGAGCGCAATGAGGAGGACGAACGTTGCGAGCAACCAGCGCATTGGAGCCCGCGTTCGGTGAGGTGTTTGAGACTCCTCACGCCAACTATCGAACGTATGCGCGCCGTGCTCGAACGCTCCGACCTCTCACGGCTTATGCAACTGCAGGGCGACCTCCGCATCGATTGGATCGAAAGCCCGGCGCTGGAGAACAACCCGCTCGGCGATCCTCACGTGCGCCCGGTGGCGGTCTACCTGCCTCCGGAGTACGATCCGCAAAGTTCGCAGCGGTACCCGGTGCTGTATTGCCTGCATGGCTATACGGGGAGCGTCGCGGCGCTGGTCTCGAGCCGCGCGTGGGAGACCAATGTCGTCCAATGGATCGATCGCCTGACCGTCGACCGGCGAATTCCGCCGGCGATCCTGGCGATCGTCGACGGATTCACGCGGTTGGGCGGCTCGCAATACGTGGATTCGGCGCACAACGGCGACTACGCGACGTACGTGGTCCGCGACGTGATCGGCCACATCGATCGCTCGTACCGAACGCTGGCGGTCGAAGGAAGCCGCGCGGTTTTCGGCAAGTCGTCGGGCGGTTTTGGCTCGCTGCACCTGACGATGCGCCATCCGGGCGTCTTCAGCGCTTTCGCATCGCACAGCGGAGATTCATATTTTCGGTATGCGTACGTGCCATCGTTTGCAGCCGCACAACGTACGCTCGTGAAGTTCGAATGGAACGTCGAGGCGTTCGTCTCGCATTTCGAGCGCCAGCACAAGCGCGCGCCCCACGAATTCTCCACGATGGAAATGCTGGGTTACACGGCCGCATATTCGCCGCGCGGACCCTTGCGCTTCGACCTCGATCTTCCGTTCGAACGCGCCACCGGCGAGTTAAACGAGGAGGTGTTCGACCGCTGGCTTTCCTTCGATCCGGTAGAAGTTTGCGGACGCTACCGCAAGGAGTTGGAGCGCTTGCGCTTACGCTACCTCGATTGCGGCCGCAAAGACGAATATGCGCTCGACGTGGGTGCCCGTCTTCTCGCAAGCAGGTTACGCGGAATGGGGATGGACGTGCACCACGAGGAATTCGACGACGACCACCGCAACGTCGGATACCGCTACGGCGTTTCTTTACCGTTGCTCGTTCACGCATTGGACTATTAATGCACTCTACTGCCTTGGCGGCCACCGCGCTGACCCTGCTCGCTTGCATTGCACCCGCGAGCGCGCAGATCGCGCCCGCGACCCCGCAACCGCTCGTTTATGAAGACGAAGCGCTCAAGTTCGTGCCGGCTCCCGGCTACGTGCGTTTACAAGGGCCGATTCCGCCGAAGATTTCCGATTTGGAAGACTTGACCCCCGTTGCGGCGTGGGTGAAGAACGCGCGACAAGACGATCAGCACACCATCATCATTGCGATGGAGGGCTTTTCCGGGGCGAGCCTCGACGAATGGGAGTCGCGGGCGGAGAACGAGATTCGCACGAACATCGACGGCGCGCTCGTTCGCGACAAGCACCTCGAGCGCTTGGCCAACGGGATGTCCGCAATCTGGATCAAGGTGCTTTTCGGCGAAGGGTTCGACGCGCACGTTGAATACGGCTATTGCGTGTACGACGGGCTACGCGGCGTCTTCGCGGCCGTCTCAGCGCGTGTCGGCGAACTGACGCCCGATCAAGCCAAGGACGAACTGCACGGCTTGACGGCCGTGCTTCATCCCGGGCGTTCCTAGCGGTTAGCGCAGCGCCGGTACGGTCGCGGCGATCGCGTCGCGCAAATCGTCGATGAGATCCTGCGCCTCTTCGATCCCAACGGAAAGCCGTAAGAGGCCGTCGGTCACGCCGCGGCGCTCGCGCTCTTCCTTTGGAATCGAACCGTGCGTCATGCGGGCAGGATGGCAGACGAGCGACTCCACCCCGCCGAGGCTTTCCGCCAAACTGAAATAGCGCATGCGATGTGCGAGGTCGAGCGCACGCGACTCGGGGCCGCGAAGCGTGAACGAGACCATTCCGCCGAATCCGGTCATCTGGCGCTTCGCAAGGTCGTGTTGCGGATGCGACGAGAGGCCGGGGTAGAAGACTTTCTCGACCTCGGTGTGCCCGGCGAGAAATTCGGCTACCGCCTGCGCGTTGCGTTCGTGCTCTCGCATCCGCAGCGCGAGTGTCTTCGCACCGCGCATCGTCAACCAGGCATCGAAGGCATTCGGAACGCCCCCGACCGCGTTTTGATGGAAAGCGATCGTGTCGGCGAACTCCTTTTCATTCGTGATCGTCACCCCGCCGACGACGTCGCTATGGCCGCCGATGTATTTCGTGGTCGAATGGACGACGATGTCGGCCCCGAGTTCCAACGGTTGCTGAAAATACGGCGTCGCGAACGTATTGTCGACGGCCACGATTTGCCCGCTCGTGCGCAACCCGCAAACTGCCCGGATGTCGACGAGCTTGAGCATGGGATTCGTCGGAGTCTCGACCCAAAACAGTTTCGTGTTGGGGCGAATCGCAGCTCGAACGGCTCCCGGATCCGACATGTCGACGTAGGTGAATTCCAGCCCGTATCGGACGAGCACGCGAGAGAAGAGGCGGTACGTCCCTCCGTAGAGATCGTCAGTAACGATCGCATGATCCCCGGCGGAGAGTAAGTTCAAGACCGCGGCCGTGGCCGCCATCCCGCTCGCGAACGCACTGCCGTAGCGTCCGTTCTCGAGCGCCGCCAGTTGCCGTTCGAGCGCGACGCGGGTGGGATTGACGGTGCGGCTATAGTCGAAGCCCTTGTGCTCGCCCACTGCATCTTGCGTGTATGTGGACGTTTGATAGATCGGAACGATGGTCGCTCCGGTCGTCGGATCGGCGCCTTGTCCGGCGTGAATGGCCTTGGTCGCAAATCTCATCGGGCGTTCTCGCTCTGCACCGCCGGCGGTGTGGAGGCCGCGTCGGAAAATTCTCCGCCTGGAGCGCTCACGGCATAGGGCCCGACGACCGCCGAAAGGTTCGACATATCCGCGACTTTCACGATTCGGCCGCTCTTCGTTTTGAACAAGAGAACATCGCCGTCGGTCGAGCCGCCGGAAAACTCCGTGAAGGCGTTCGACCACGCGCTCGTGCGAATTCTGGAAAACGACGTCATCCGCCGCGACACCCACGTTCCGCCGTAGGGAGTGTGAATCGTGAAACCGTCGCCGCCCACGAATTTTCCGCTGCAAGCAGCAGGCGGAACCGTCGCACTCTTCGCCGGACCGGTGACGTAGACGTCACTACCGGCCGGGTCGGTTTGCGGACGCGCGACGCCGCGCTCGTCGAAGCTTACGCCACCCGCGGCGGCGATGCCGTTGCAGCCTGCATCGACGGCGTCGTAGAGATAGAGCGGAATGCGCAATTCCGCATTCACCGGCTTGCCGAGTTTCGCGATGGCCCAGGCCGGTCCCGGATGCGCTTGGCTTCCGAGCACGATCGATGCATAACCCTCGGGAGGCGGCGACGTTCCGGCTGCGGCGCCGACGTGAACGGTCGCCGGAGACGCCGACCATGCGATCGGCACGTCCTCTTCGGTTTCGGGGCGTACCGAGATGCGGACGCCGGTCTGTTGCAGCGTAATGCCGTGCGCGAGTTGCAGCGGTCGCGTAACGACGATCGGCATCGTGCTTGCCGGCGACGTGTCGTTTTCTTCGGGAGGCAACGGCATTCCAACGCCGATCCACTCCACCGAAGTCCGGTATGGCGCGGCGCTCGTCAAGACGAGGGCAGCGCACAGGAGCCAGGCGCGCATTTTAACGATTCTTGCCGGTTTCAGAGCTGGAAGAGAGGTAGGAGATGATGTCTTGACGCGTCACGACGCCCGCCGGTTCGCCGTCTTCCGTAACGACGACCGCATGGTTCGCCAGCGTGAGCAGCTTGTAGGCTTTGTCGATTTCCGCATCGTGCTCGAGATGTGGAAACGGGCGGCCCATGACCTCGGATACCGGCTTGTGAATGATGTCGGCTTGATCGAACACCGCTTGCATCACCGCAACGTCGTTGATGCTTCCGACTTGTTCGTGATCGCGCATGACCGGAATTTGTGAAATCTCGTACTTGCGCAGCAATTCCAGCGCGTCGCGTACGACATCGGTATGTTCGAGCGTGATCATTGGGGGCAGGGGCTTCTTGCTGCGCAGGACGTCGCCCACGGTGGCCTTGCGGCGTCCTTCCGCGATGAAGCCGTTGGCGATCATCCAGTCGTCGTTGAAGATCTTCGACATGTAGCCGCGCCCGGAATCGGGGAAGAGCACGACGACGATCGCGGTGCTCGGCAAGGTCTTTGCGAGCTTGATGGCGGCTACCGCCGCAGTGCCGGAGGAGCCGCCCACGAGCAGCCCTTCTTCGCGCGTGATGCGGCGCGCCATCAAGAACGACTCGCGGTCCGAAACGCGCACCATCTCATCGATGACTTTCAAGTCGACCGTTTCCGGAAGATACGACATACCGATGCCTTCGACGGCGTACGATTTTGGAATGTCGCCCGAATAGATCGAGCCCTCGGGATCGGCGCCGACGACGTGAATTTTGGGATTCTGTTGCTTGAGGTATCGCGCCGTCCCCGAGATCGTGCCGCCGGTGCCGATTCCGGCGACCCAGTGCGTGATCGTACCACGAGTTTGGCGCCACACTTCGGGCCCGGTGGTCCGGTAGTGCGCCTCTGGATTGGCGTGATTGTGAAATTGATTCGGCTGGAACGCACCGGGGATTTCCGCGGCCAAGCGATTCGCAACGCCGTAGTACGATTCGGGCGAATCGCTTGGAACGTTCGTCGGGGTAACGACGACTTCCGCACCATAGGCGCGCAAGAGATCCGTTTTCTCTCGCGACATCTTGTCGGGCATGACCAAAATGCAGCGATATCCGCGAATGGCAGCCGCCATCGCGAGTCCCGACCCCGTGTTGCCGCTGGTTGGTTCGACGATCGTTCCGCCGGGTTTTAGCAGCCCCAAGCGCTCGGCTTCTTCGAGCATTGCGACGGCCGGGCGATCTTTGACGCTGCCGCCCGGATTCACGTATTCGACCTTTGCAAGTACGAGACACGACGCGCCGTCGGTTACCTTGTTCAGCTTGATGAGAGGCGTATTGCCGATCGCTGCTAGGGCGTCGTCAAAGTATTCTGGGCCGGTGCGCGTACCGGCGGGAACCGTCGAGGCCATGATGAAGCGCGCTTCAGCGCGGGCGTCGAGGTCGCCTGCGGCGGGAAAAGGGGTGTCATGAACAAGCTCCGCTGCGTCCATATTTCATGCGTTTGCGAGGTCCGCTTGGAAGGCGACCCTTGCAGCGATTACTGCCGCGACGTCGAACCAGACGATCTAGCGGACGTCCTTTGTCACTGCGGCCACTCCGACTGCGCTCAAGAGATGGAAAAGGAACTGCATCCCGCGCGTTGACGGGAGAACGGAGAAGAAGGTGAATCGAACGCGCTTCGTCGTTGGGCTCGTGCTTGCGAGCCTCCTGGCCGGATGCAACGATTCACTCCCGCCCGAAGGGCGTTATGCGACATTCAAGGGCGTCGTGCTCGACAGCGTGTCGCAACAGCCCGTTGCCAACGCGACCGTGATCGTGGATTCCGTCCTTCAAACGACCACCGCGAACGACGGAACGTTTTCGATTCCCAACGTGCCGAGCGGCAGCGTCGACTTCGTGGTGAAAGCCGCGGGGTTCACGGACTACAGCGACACGCAAAGCGTCGATCCGGCGGGGACGCTTACGCTAACCGTGAGCATGAAGCACTCCGGCAGTTAGCCGGATTCGAACGCGGGCGCCGCACTCAATTGAACGAAGGACGCGCGTTTTTGAATCGCGCGTTCGATGACGCCGACGACCACCTCTGCGAGCGCGGCGGGATCGTGACGCACGGTGAGCGTTTCACTGATCACCCGTGCCGGGACGGGCGTCACGCCGAGAGCACGAATGCGATCCAAGTCCGGCGCGACGGGGGACTGACCTTCCTCCGCATACGCTTCCAGCAACTTATGGGGCGGTTCTTCGTTCACGATGACGAAATCGAAGACGCGCTCGCCGGCGTTTTTGAGCAATGCATCGCAATGCTCCGCCGCGCTGAGGCCGTCGGTCTCACCCGGTTGCGTCATCACGTTGCAAACATACATTTTCACCGCGTGTGACGAAGCGACTTCCTTGCTCAGTCGATCGACGAGAAAATTCGGGACGATCGACGTAAAGAGGCTTCCCGGGCCCAGAACGATCGCATCGGCCTCACGGATTGCCTGCACGACCTCTTCGAGCGGCGCGGCATACGGCGGCTCAAAGAAGACCCGCTCGATGGTGCCGTGCGATGACGAAATGTTGGATTCGCCTTCGACGATCGTTCCATCCGCCAGCGTCGCACAGAGTTTGACCACGCCGAGCGTCGAGGGCAAAACGCGGCCCTTGATATTGAGCACGCGGCTCGAAAGCTTTACGGCTTCGTCGAAATTCCCGGTGATGCCGGTCATTGCCGCAAGGAACAAATTGCCGAAGGAGTGGCCAACCAACCCGTTCCCTTCGCTAAAACGATACTTGAAGAGATCGGTGACCATCGCTTCGTCGTCGGCCAGGGCGACAAGGCAGTTGCGCACGTCGCCGGGCGGCAGGACGCCGAGCTCTTTTTGGAGGCGGCCCGAGCTGCCGCCGTCGTCGCTCATGGTGACGACTGCGGTCAGGTTTGCGGTGTGCTTCTTCAAACCGCGTAACAAGGTCGAAAGGCCGGTGCCCCCGCCGATCGCGACGATCTTGTAGCCGTCGCGCAGGCGCATCTCGAGCAACGTGTCCACCAACCGGCCCGATCCTCCGCCGGCCGCCGCTCGGACGATCGCGCGCAGGCAGAAGCGCGCGCCGAAGAAGATCAACAAAGCGCCCGCTAGGATGAAGATCCACGAAAGCCACGACGGATCGATGACGCCGTCGACAAACTCATCGAGCGCCTCGTTCGCGTGGAAGTGCAGGCCCTCGGCCACCAGCCAGCGGTTGATTCCGTTGTCGAGCAAGAGCGCGCCGGCAACGATTGCGACGAACCAGCGTTTGATCCCGAGTCCGGGCGTGAGCCAGCGGATGGCTTTGAAAGAGCGTGAGGTCACCGAATCGTGTCCCGCGTGTCGAGGTGGAGCAGAATCTCTCGATTTTGTTCGAGATGCGCAAAGAGCAGCCTGGCGACGTAGACGGAGCGATGGCGTCCCCCCGTGCAGCCGATGCCCACGGTGAGCTGGGATTTCCCCTCGGCGGCGTACCGCGGCATCAGGAAGTCGAGCAAGTCATAGAGCCGCTTCATGAACGGCGCGAAACCGTCGTCCGTTTCGATGAACGCACCGACCGCCTCGTCCGCGCCCGTTAGTGGTTTCAACTCCGCAACATAATTCGGATTCTTCAAAAAGCGCACGTCGAAGAGCAAGTCAACATCCATCGGAATGCCGAATTTGAAGCCGAAGGCGACAATGACGACCGACAGCCGCCCGTGGGTCGATTCGCCGAGATAAAGCGTCCCGATGCGACGCTTGAGATCGGCGAGCGTCAGCCCCGTGGTGTCGATCACCGTGGCGGATCGTTCGCGGAGCGGCGCGAGAGCCGCGCGCTCCGTCGCGATGGATTCAAGCAAGCTGCCTGCGGCCGCGAAGGGATGCCGCCGCCGCGTCTCACTATACCGGCGAACGAGCGTTTCGTCGCGAGCGTCCAGGAACAGGAGATCGACCACCGTCCCGGCGCGCGCGATCTCGTCCAGCATCGCGACGGCATCGCCGAGCGCACCACCGGAGCGTACGTCGAGTGCGATCGCGACGCGCGTTTGCTGCCCCGCGCTGAGCAGCGCCAGCGCCCGGCCAGCGAGTGCGGGAGGAAGGTTGTCGATGCAATAAAATCCCAAATCCTCGAACGTTTTCATCGACTGGCTTTTGCCGGCGCCCGAAAGGCCGGTTACGAAAACGATTCGGTCGAACACCAGAGCCGCCGTGAGAAGCGTTGAAGGGTCATGAAGCTGTTTTCGCCCGAAAAGGCCAACGCCCTCATCCCGAAGGTTACGCCGCTGGTCGAGCAGATGTGGGTCAAGCGGCGCGAGCTCGCAATCAAATTGCTGGAGCACGATTCGGGGTTGCGCGTACCGCCGCCCGAGCCGTCGCGCCTCGCCGGCTTACGTTCGCCGTTCGCGCCGCGCAAATTCAGCGAGCTCAAAGCCGAGATCGTGCGGTTGATCAACCGGATCGAGGGCTACGGATGCATCGTAAAAGACATCGATCTGGGATTGGTCGATTTCCCCGCGATGCGCGACGGCGAGCCGATTTATCTTTGCTGGAAAGCCGGCGAACCATCGATCGCACACTGGCACGGCATCGACGAAACCTTCGCCGATCGCAAACGACTTTAAGCGGAAGCGCGCGTTGCGGTCGCTTCGACGGGGATGAAGTCTTCAGCTAAACCCTGCAAGCGCACCTCGCCGAAGTCGACCGTGTACGCGCCCGCGTCGGCGCTCACGACTTCACCGATTTCCGGAACGTCTTTGAGCTGGGGAATTTTCGTGCGAATCTCTTCGGGGAGGCGAACCTTGTCGCCCACCGCGAGCGCGCCCTGATCGAAAAGTGCGTTCAAGCTGTCGAGCAGCATCGCGAGCGGAATCCCGTAGTCCTCGCTCACCGCGCCGATCGTATGGCTCTCGCTGATCGCGCAGTTTGCGCACCCACCGAGATGGAAGCGCGCAAAAACCCGGCGTGCGCCGGCGTGCACTTTGAAGGCTTCGTCGACGGTCATCTCGGGCGTGAAACGGGACTCGCTCATGGTCATATCATTGGCTGAAACGCGGGGCCGGCCCCGCCGGTTGCATGCGGAGCGAAAAGCGGAGTACGCCTGTAAGCCGGATTCTGTAACCGAGCAAGCTCGGCGATGGCCATCTCTCTGGGGCGCGCGTCACCGCGCGCCTCGATGCGGCGTTGCTCGTGCGGATGGGCGATCCGGCCCCTTGCGGAGCATAACGAGCGACCTTGCTTCAGGTGGGGTTTACCCGAGCGCACGTCTCCGTGCGGCTCCGTGAGCTCTTACCTCACGATTTCACCCTTGCCTTGCGGCGGTATGTTTCTGTGGCACTTTCCTTCGAGTCGCCCCGACAGGACGTTATCCTGCACCCTGCCCGATGAAGCCCGGACTTTCCTCACCCCGACCTTCGGGGCGCGGCCATCCGGCGTACTCCGCGCTCCATGGTACCAAAAAGGCCGCGTTTTGGCGCGGATTCTTTAAAGTACGATACATCGTTCGCGAAAAAATATCGGAGGATGGTGGAGGTATGGAGACTCGAACTCCAGACCCCTTGCATGCCATGCAAGTGCTCTACCAACTGAGCTATACCCCCGCGAACTGGAGATGAGGAGACTCGAACTCCTGACATCCTGCTTGCAAAGCAGGCGCTCTACCAGCTGAGCTACATCCCCGCAGCAGCTTCGCAGTATACCGCCGCCGGGCGGCTTGCCCCTTGCGACGGTTCTCGCAGCCGCCGATAATGATGGTACACCATCATGACAAGCCGGGCGTCGGGCTCAAGAAGCCTTCGGCGAACCGCATCGATCGCACTCGTTGTGGGAGCGATTGCCCTGCCGTGCGGCCCGGCCGCCGCGCAAAGCCTTCCGGACTGCTGGGACCTTACGTACGCGGCGATCCACCATCGCGCCGTTTCGCCGCATCCTCCGTTCGTTACGTACGACGAGCGCATCAGCATTACGACCGATGGCCAACCACTCATCGATACGCGAGAAGAAGTGGCGTACCGCGACGACGGCGTCGCGCGTATTGCGGACGAACGCTTCCTCTATGAACCCTATGTGACGACCCGCACCGAGCCGGGGCCGCCGGAGCTTGGGCCGTACGGAAACCGCCGGGCACTCTGGATTCCGCTCGACGAATTTGAAGATCCCGCGCTCAAATTGATCGCGTCCGTTCACGCCTCGACGCCGAACCAAATGTCGTGCGCGAACGCGGGATTGGAGCAATACAAAGACCATTCGACCTATCACATCGCCTTTAGCGGCGGTAAACCCGGAGCGCCGGCACTGCGCGACCTTTGGATCGATAGTGTCTCCCACGACATCTGGAAGGTCACGGTTTCTAGCTTCTTGCCGGTTGCCGTGGACGACGGGCCGTCACCGAGATTTGCGAACTTCGAGATCGAGCTGCAACAAATCGGCGGATACTTCGTGATCGCGCACGTCACCTGGAAATATCGCTACCGCATCTCGTGGCAGTCGTCGAGCTTATTCGGCGAATATTATTATTCGAATTTCGGTTTCCCGACTTCGATGCCGGAGACGCTCTTTACGGAGTCGTAGGGCGCAACCGCGGGCCGGTGTGCCTCCGCGTAGGAAAGCGCCGAAATGAAGTCCGCCAACGACCAGCCGCCCTTCACGCGCACGCGCGTCAGGTCGAATTGGTCGCGATGGCCGCGCGTGTAGACGGGATCGGTCGTGAATGCCAGCCGGACGGCGGTGTGCTCGAGAATTTCTTCAGTTGTGTGGTTGAAGCGTCCACTGGGATATGCGTACGATACAACCCCGAGATTTGCGTTGCGCTGAAGCGCGGCGATGCTTCCGTCGATTTGAAAAGCTTGTTGCGCGGGAGTAAGGGATGCAAGGTCGACGTGCATCACGCCGTGCGCTCCGACGTCCATTCCTTCCCCGGCTAGAGCGCGGACGTTGCGCCACGTCATGTGATTCGGCCGTCCAAGCATTCCGGTGACGATGTAGAACGTCGCGTGATCGCCGAACCGCTGCAGCAGCGGGACGGCATACTGAAATTGGTCGGCATATCCATCGTCAAACGTGATGACCGCCAGATCCGCGGTCGATTGCCCGCGCTTCATGCGGTCGTAGAACTCCGAAACCGAGACGCCCCGCAAATGATGGGCTTGCAGATACCGGAGCTGCGCTTCGAGTTGATCGGGCGTCACGCTGAGGGCCCGCCCCAAACTGGACCGGGGCATGACGACGTCGACGCGATGGTACATGAGGACCGGGGGCTCGTCGAAGGAGGCGAGCTGGTGGGCGCGCGGTGTTCCCGACGCGGGGCATGCGAAGGTCAGCGTCGCGCACAGCAGCGCAACCGCGCATAGCAAAGTTCCGCCTCTCCGAAACATGCGGCTTTAGCTTGCCACACGACCCCGCGGTCGTGCAAGGGTTGCGGAAGATACTATGGTAAAACCCTTCGTCCTCGGAGGTGACTCATGGTGAAACGTCTTGTTTCTTTTATTGGGGCAATTGCATTAGTTTCGGCCGCGGCGGCCGCAGCAAACGGCCCGACGATCGTGATGCCGTCGCAACTCCAGTGGAAGGCGATGGCGGGCTTCCCCGGCGCAATGGTCGCCGTGGTGTCGGGCAACCCGACGAAAGCCGGCAGCGACTACGTGGAGCGCTACAAGATGCCCGACGGAATGAAGATTCCGCCGCACTTTCATCCGGCCGTCGAAAACGTGACGGTGCTGCAAGGCACGCTCATGGTGGGTCTCGGCGACAAGATGGACGCGGCGAAAATGGTCGCGCTTCCCGCGGGTTCGTTCGTTTCAGTGCCGATGAACTTACATCACTATGCGATGGCAAAGGGTGTGACGATCATTCAGATTCACGGCATTGGGCCGGATACGATCGAGCCGGTCAAAGCGGCGAAGATGTAGTGGAACTGGTGGGCCATCCTGGTCTCGAACCAGGGACCTCATGCTTATCAAGCA
>JAFAIW010000126.1 GCA_019236495.1 Vulcanimicrobiota bacterium
CGGCACGGTCGGTATCGTCGATCCGCTGTCGATTTCGGATTTGCGCCCGCTCGCCGACACGCTCCATGCGAAAGAAGTCGTCGGTCACGCGCTGACCAGCGATTTGAAGATCTTCGCGGATCGTTTCGACGAAGTGCCGGCGCGTATTTTCGACTGTCAGGTCGCGGCAGCGTTCTGTGGATACGGGCTTTCGATTTCGCTCGCCGACCTCGTGCGCGATTTGCTCGGACACCGGTTGAAGAAATCGCAGACGGTCAGCGATTGGAGCGCGCGGCCGCTCACTGCCCGGCAGCTGGAATACCTGGTCGACGACGTGCTCCATCTGCTCGACCTGCGAGAACGGCTCGTGGAACGTTTGCGCGACACGGGCCGGCTCGAGTGGTTTACGGAGGAATGCGCGACCCTGGCCGAGGTCGAGCGTTACCGAAGCGATGCCGGCCGGGCATATTTGCGCATCCCCGGGACCAACCGTCTGAACCGTCGCGAACTCGGGGTGCTGCGCGAGCTGGCGGCATTACGCGACCGGATCGCGCGCGAACGCGACGTTCCATTGAAGTACGTGATTGCCGACGACGTGCTGGCTGGGCTTGCCACGTTGCGCCCGCATCGTCTGGAGGATCTGCAGCAACTGCGCCGTCTCGATCCGCCGGCGCGCAAGGCGCTCGGAGGAGCGATCCTGGAGGCGGTGGCGCGCGCCGAACGGCTTCCCGAAGACCAACTTCCCGCGAAACCGGTTCGGCCGCCCAACCAGCGAGAGGGCCTGGTGAACGTCATGAACGTCGTCGTCGGGACGATCGCCCAGCGTAACGAACTCCCCGCCAGCTTGCTGGTCCCGCGCAGCGCTCTGGAGCGGGTGGCGCGCGACGTGCCGGCGGATCGGCCGGCGTTCGAGCGCGCGCTGGAACTCTCGCCGTGGCGTCTCGCGCTCGTGGGTGAACCGCTTTGGAGACTTTTGTCCGGTGCGGCGACGCTGAGCATCGAAGGCTACGCGAACGGCGATCCGCGAATATCGATCTCATGAGCAATTCGGCTAACCTCGATAGCTTCGGCGCGCGCAACTCGCTTTCAGTGGGTCCGCGTGCGTATCCGTATTTTGACGTCGCAACGTTGCTGCGGGCGGGATACGACGTCGGACGCTTGCCGTTCTCGATCAAAATCTTGCTCGAAAACCTGCTGCGTTTCGAAGACGGACGAACCGTGCGCAAGAGCGACATCGAAGCCCTTGCCGGCTGGAATCCGAAGCAGAAAGCTCGAGCCGAAATAGCGTACCGGCCCGCTCGCGTGCTCTTGCAGGATTTCACCGGGGTTCCGTGCGTCGTCGACTTGGCCGCGATGCGCGACGCGATCGTCGAAATGGGCGGGGATGCGAGTGCGATCAATCCTCTACAACCGGTGGAGTTGGTAATCGACCACTCCGTACAGGTCGACGCCTTCGGTGAAGACGCCGCATTTGCGCGAAATGCAGCCCTGGAATTCGCGCGCAATCGTGAACGCTATGCTTTCCTCAAATGGGGCCAAGGTGCGCTCGCAAACTTTCGCGCCGTTCCGCCCGATACGGGAATCGTTCATCAAGTGAACATCGAATATCTCGCGCGCGTCGTCTTCGGCGCGGGGGGCGCCGGCGTCACGTACGATTCTACCGGCGAAATGGCGTATCCCGACACGGTCGTCGGCACCGATTCGCACACGACGATGGTGAACGGGCTGGGCGTGCTCGCTTGGGGTGTCGGGGGTATCGAAGCGGAAGCGGCGATGCTCGGCCAGCCGGTGACGATGCTCGTGCCCGACGTGATCGGATTTCGCTTGGAAGGGCGCTTGCGCGAAGGCGTGACGTCCACCGATCTGGTGCTGACCGTCACGCAGATGCTGCGCAAAATGGGCGTCGTCGGGAAGTTCGTGGAATTCTACGGGAGAGGTTTGGCGAATCTCGGCGTGGCGGATCGCGTCACGATCGGAAATATGTCGCCGGAATACGGATCGACGTGCGCGATTTTTCCGATCGACGAACGCACGCTCGAGTACTTGCGATTGACGGGGAGGCATCCCGAACACGTTGCGCTCGTCGAAGCGTACGCAAAAGCGCAGGGAATGTACCGAACCGACGCTTCGCCGGACCCGGTCTTCAGTGACACGCTCGAGCTCGACCTCGCGAGCGTCGAACCGGCGATCGCGGGGCCTCGTCGCCCGCAAGATCGCGTGACGCTCGCACACGCGAAAAACTCGTTTCTCGATGCGGCGCAGGAATGGCAGGCCGCACGCGCGCCCTCGAGCGTCGCGGTGGCGCGTCTGGAAGACGAAGGCGGCGGCGGCACGGCCGTTGCCGCGCGTCCAGGGAGCGAGATTTCCGACGGCGCAGTGGTCATCGCGGCGATCACCTCGTGCACGAATACGTCGAATCCGGCCGTGATGATCGCGGCGGGCTTGCTCGCGAAGAAGGCCGTCGAGCGCGGGCTGCGCACCCAGGCATGGGTGAAGACCAGCCTCGCTCCCGGCTCGAAAGTCGTCACCGACTATCTCCAGAAAGCCGGACTGGATAAGTACCTCGACGCACTCGGCTTCAATTTGGTGGGATACGGCTGCACGACGTGCATCGGAAACAGCGGACCGCTTCCGCAAGCCGTCGCCGATACGATTGCGGAGCAAGATACCATTGCCGTCGCCGTTTTGTCGGGCAATCGCAACTTTGAAGGACGAATTCACCCGCAAGTCCGCGCGAACTATCTTGCATCGCCTCCGCTTGTCGTGGCATACGCTTTGGCCGGTCGGATGGACGTGGATCTCACGCAAGAAGCGCTCGGCCAAGACCGCAGCGGGAACGACATCTTTCTGCGCGATATTTGGCCGTCGAATTCCGAGATCGACGCCGTCATGGCATCGGCGATTTCCGATGAGATGTTCAAGCGGCGTTATTCCGACGTCTTCGCCGGTGATGCAAATTGGGCGCAACTCGCGGTGCCTACCGGCGAGCGCTATCGTTGGGATCCCAAATCCGAGTACGTGAAGAAGCCGCCGTATTTCGAGCGAATGGATGCCGATCCGCCGGCGGTCTCGGACATTCGTGGCGCGCGCGTGCTCGCGGTGCTGGGCGACAGCGTCACGACCGATCACATTTCACCCGCCGGGACGATTGCGAAGAATTCCCCGGCGGCTCAGTACTTGATCGAGCGCGGCATCGATCCGATCGATTTCAATTCGTATGGAGCGCGCCGCGGAAATCACGAAGTTATGGCGCGCGGAACCTTTGCAAACATTCGGTTGCGAAACGCCCTCGTGCCGGGCGTCGAAGGCGGATACACGCGCTATCTTCCTACCGATGAGCAGATGTCGATCTACGATGCGGCAACGCGTTACCAGCGTGAGGGCACACCACTGATCGTGCTCGCCGGGAAGGAGTACGGCTCCGGTTCGTCGCGCGATTGGGCGGCCAAAGGCCCGATGTTGCTCGGCGTGCGTGCGGTGATCGCGGAGTCGTTTGAACGGATTCATCGTAGCAACCTGATCGGAATGGGAATCCTTCCACTCGAGTTCATCGACGGCGCCGACCGCACGACGTATGCGCTGACGGGCGAAGAAACCTACGACATCGCCGGCCTCGAGAACGGAGTCGAGCCGGCGATGCACGTTCACGTCAAAGTGGAAGATCGCGCCGGCGGAGCCCTCGCCTTTAAGGCGCTCGTTCGCATCGACACGCCCGACGAGGCGGAGTACTACCGGCATGGCGGCATCTTGCAATACGTCCTCCGCCAGCTCAATGCGCGAAAAGCCGCCGTCTAAAGACCCGATCTACCACGACCGCAAGTGGCTTGCGGAACGTATTTCGGCGTTCAGCGACATCGTTATCGGGTTTAGCTTGGCATTGCAGGCGACGAGCTTGGCCGGCGGAGGCACGTCCCACGTTTCGATAGGGAGAATTGCGGCCTTTTTGGCGAGCTTTGCCATCATCGCGTCGCTGTGGTGGATGCACAATCGGCTGTTCGCCGGATATTTTGTCGCGACTCCGATCAGCGTGCTGCTCAATTTTGTCGCGCTGGCATTGATCGTACTGCTCGTCTACGGTTTTTCGACAATCGTTATTGGCGAAGGCGGCGTTCAAGCGGCGCAGCTCTACATGGGTTCCTACGGAGGCGCGCTGCTTCTCTTCGGCGTCCTGTTTTTCATGGGGCTGCACGCCGAGCGCGAAACGATGCCTTCACTGAATCGGACCAATGGGCTGCGCCGCGGCATCACGCTTACGGCGATCGGTGCGGTGTTGATTGCCGGAGCGGTCGCCTTCCCGTATCTTCACCGTCGCGAAGTTACGATTCTCATGGCATGCTTGGCGCTCTTTTCGCTGACGTTTTCCAGATTATCGACGCGCTGGTTCGAGCGGAAGTCCGGCCAGCTCGCCGACCCGGCTGGCGAGCGCGTTTGAGCCCGTTCGCGGAGCGGGAAAACGCTGCGCATGAACGATAACGCAAACTCCCTGGACGGCATGAGAGTCGCCGTGCTGTTGACCGATGGATTCGAGGAAGTCGAGATGGTGAAACCGCGTGAGGCGCTGCAACGCGCCGGTGCGCGAATCGAGCTCGTTTCGCCGGCACAAGGAAAAGTACAAGGCTGGAATCACGACGAGAAAGGCCATACGTTTCCGGTGGACGTTCCGCTCGATCGTGCGGACCCGCAAGAATACGACGGGCTGATGCTGCCCGGCGGCGTCCGCAATCCGGACCAGATGCGTCTCATCCCCAAAGCCGTGCAGTTCGTGCGCCATTTCTTCGAAGACGCCAAGCCGGTGGCCGCGATCTGTCACGCGCCCTGGATGCTGGTGGAAGCCGGCGTCGTGCGCGGGCGGCACCTGACGTCGTGGCCGTCGTTACAAACCGATCTTCGAAACGCGGGTGCCGATTGGGAAGACGACGTCGTGGTGCGCGATGACGGCTTGGTCACCAGCCGTAAACCCGACGACATCCCGGCCTTCAACGAAGCGATGATTCATTTGTTCGCGATGAAGCGGTCGCGCGTTCAAGCCGGCGCGCGCTAGCGGGCTTCCTCGCGAAGAACGGCGGCGACGGCCGCCAACAACACGACGCCTCCCAGCAACGCGAGCGGCAGCAGCCGTTCGCCGAAAATGGCGAGCGCGAGAAGTGCGGCGACGACCGGTTCGAGCAGGGTCGTCATCGCGACCGCGGTCGGCGAAAATCGGCGCAGCGAAGCATTCATTGCGGTGTGACCCAACAGCTGCGAAACCAACGCCATCGCGACGATGCCAGCCCAGGCGGTTCCGTCCTCGAGTGGAGGCGGCGCTTGCCGTGCAACGACGGCCGCCACGATCAACACTATTGCGGCCCAACCGTACGTCTGTTGCACCACGTCGCGCGTGGAAACGTCCGCGCGCATGCTTCGAACGATTTCGAAATACGCACCGATTGAGATGCTACCGGCGATTGCGAGTGCGGCGCCGAGTAATGCGTGCCCCGGAATCGGCGGAGCCGAGCCGCCGATTCCGACGACCATGAGCAAGCCGAGACCGGCGAGTGCATACGCGGGCCACACCCGCGCGCGCATCGGGCGTTTGCGAACCACGGCGTCGTACATCGCGGTCCAGAGCGGCGTCGTGCTGACCAGCAGCGTCGAGATCGCAACCGTCGTGTATTGGAGCGAGGCAATCCACGTGCCGAAATGCGCCGCAAGCGCGACGCCCGCGATCGCAAGACGCGTTCGAAATTCCGGCGAGACGTGCGTGGCTTTTCGGCGCATTGCAGCCAGCGCCCACACGGCGGCCGCCGCAATCGTCAAGCGGAGGGCCGAGACCGAGAGCGGGCCCGCGCCGGTGAGCGCCCATCGCGCGAAAATCGCCGCGGCGCCGACGGCCAACTGCGCGCCTGCCAGCAATGCGTAGGCGCGCACGCTCGCTTTGGAATCCGTCATCGACGAGGTGCTGCGCGTGCGAACGGGAAGCTCCTGTTGTCATCCTGAGAGCCAGCGCTGAGCTTGTCGAAGCGTGCGCGCGCAAGCGCGCCTCGAAGGGGCACGGGAGCTCCGCGCGGGGCTGAGAGGGCGAACCGTTCGCCGACCGTCCGAACCTGACCGGGTAATGCCGGCGTGAGGGAGAGTCTCATGAAGATTTATGTGGAAGGCGCCGATCCGTCGATTCGCGTGCCGATGCGCAGCATCGCGCTCACGAACGGCGAGCGGCACACATTGTACGACACCAGCGGTCCGTACACGGATCCCTCGATCGCCATCGACGTGACGCGCGGGCTCGCGCCGCTGCGCGCGCCGTGGATCGCCGGCCGCGACGACACCGAGCCGTCGAATGGAGCACGACGCGCCAAGCGCGGTCGCAACGTTTCGCAGATGCACTATGCGCGTCGCGGTGAGATCACAAAAGAGATGGAATTCATTGCGCTGCGAGAGGGCGTCGAACCCGAGTTCGTGCGCGCCGAGGTGGCGCGCGGCCGCGCGATCATCCCATGCAACGTCAACCATCCTGAGAGCGAACCGATGATCATCGGGCGCAATTTCCTGGTAAAGATCAACGCCAACATCGGAAACTCCGTGGTGGCTTCGACCGTGGAAGAAGAGGTCGAAAAAATGCGGTGGGCGACGCGCTGGGGCGCCGACACCGTGATGGATCTCTCCACCGGTAAAAACATTCACGAAACGCGCGAATGGATTCTGCGCAATTCCCCCGTTCCGATCGGGACGGTCCCCATTTATCAAGCCCTCGAGAAAGTGGACGGCAAGGCGGAAGAGTTAACCTGGGAGCTCTATCGCGAGACTTTGATCGAACAGGCCGAGCAGGGCGTCGACTATTTCACGATTCACGCCGGCGTCTTGTTGCGCTACGTTCCGCTCACGGCGCAGCGGGTAACCGGGATCGTTTCGCGCGGAGGATCGATCCTGGCAAAGTGGTGCCTCGCGCATCATCGCGAAAATTTCCTGTACGCGCACTTCGAGGAAATCTGCGAGATCATGAAAGCGTACGACGTGGCGTTTTCCCTGGGCGACGGATTGCGGCCGGGATGCCTAGCGGATGCCAACGACGCCGCGCAATTCGCCGAGCTGGAGACGCTCGGTGAGCTGACGCAGCTTGCCTGGAAACACGACGTACAAGTGATGATCGAAGGCCCCGGCCACGTGCCGATGCATCTAATCAAAGAAAACGTCGAGAAGCAATTGGAGATCTGCGCGGAGGCGCCATTCTACACCCTGGGACCGCTCGTGACCGACGTTGCACCCGGATACGACCACATTACGAGCGCGATCGGCGCGGCGATGATCGGCTGGTACGGGACCGCGATGCTGTGTTACGTCACGCCGAAAGAACACCTCGGCTTGCCCAACAAGAAAGACGTGAAAGACGGCGTCATCGCATACAAGATCGCAGCCCACGCTGCGGACGTGGCCAAGGGTCATCCGCGCGCGCGGCATTGGGACGACGTGCTCTCGAAGGCGCGTTTCGAGTTTCGCTGGGCGGATCAATTCGCGCTTTCACTCGATCCGGACACCGCCGAGGAATTCCACGACGAAACGCTTCCGGCGGAGAGCGCAAAGCTCGCGCACTTTTGCTCGATGTGCGGGCCGCACTTCTGCTCGATGAAGATCACCCAAGAGGTGCGCGCTTACGCAGAAGCCGGGATGCGTGAGAAATCGAGCGAATTCGTTCGCTCGGGTTCGGAGCTCTACGTGGAGGCATCGTCATGATGAACCGTGGGAATTTCGTTCGAAGCTCGCTCGGGGCGGCCGCCGCGCTCGCCGGCCTTCCGTACGCCGCCCTGGCTGCCGAGGAGGCGGCGCCGGTGCGCTACCCGAGCGCCGAAGCTTTGGCTTTGCTGGCGGCCGGAAACAAGCGATTCGCCGGCGGCGCGAGCCTGAAAGTCGATCATACCGCGCGCCGCGTCACGCTGACATCAGGTCAAAACCCGTTCGCGATCGTCCTGGCCTGCGCCGACTCCCGCGTCGCGCCCGAGGTGATTTTCGATCAGGGGCTGGGCGATTTGTTCGTCGTGCGCGTGGCTGGCAATTTCGCGGACGCAGACGGCATCGGATCGATCGAATATGCGGTGTCGCACTTCGGATCGTCGGTCTTGCTCGTGCTCGGTCATTCGGGTTGCGGCGCGGTTCACGCGACCGTCGATTTGCTCAAGAGCGGCGGAACCGCCCCCGGAGACATCCAGAGCATCGTGACGGCCCTGACCCCGGCGGCGAAAGCGGCGATGTCGGAGCCGGGCGACGCGTACGTAAACTGCATCCGCGAAAACGTCAAACGCAACGTCGCCAAGCTGCAAGCGCAGAAGCCGATCATTGCCGAGGCGGTCGAAAAGGGCCGGCTGCGCGTTAGCGGCGGCGTTTACGACTTAGCGTCGGGTCTCGTTTCGATGCTCTGAGCGCGGCTGCCGAGGAGGCCGCGTCGTCCGGCAATCGCAACCGCTTCCCATTTGCCCGAGGCACCGAGCTTGTGCGCGACGCTCTTGATCTGGTTACGAACGGTGTGCACGCTCTTGCCAAGTTGTAGAGCAATCGCCTTGGCCGAATGGCCCGTTGAGAGCAGCACGAGAATCTTTTGTTCGGCCCGCGTCAGTGCTGAACTTTCCAAACCGCGCCGGCGGCTACGGAACGCGCTTTCGAAGAGCATCGCAAAACCTTCTTGCTTCGCCTCGCGCAGACGCTCCAGCGACGGCGCCGCGGCTGCCGCATCGAAGCCGGAACCCAGCGAAGCTAGGTCTTGCACGAAGCAACGGAGTGCGGCATTTTGTGGGTGGCGATCGCCTTTCGGGAGCCTGCGCAAGGCGGCCGCAACGTTTCCGAGTAGGACGTCGGTGAAAGCCGCAATACAGTCTGCCAGGTCGGCCCGTTCGGTGCGGCTCGGATTGTTCATGGTTTCGGCGCTGCGTCGTGACAGCAATCGCTCCGCGTCGTCCGCCGCTTCGGTGAGCGCAAAAAAGAGCGCGCGCGCCGCATCGACGAGCCAGCGCTCCGCCCCGCTCGGGTCGTACGTCTCGAGGCGCGCCAGCGCCTCGAGAAAGTTTCCATCCCAGCCCGATCGAACCGCGGACATGACAACGCAATACGCCTCATCCGAGCAAACCGGATTTGAAAATCGTTCGATGCCGAGCGCATCCGCTCGCAAACGGTCGCCGCGTTCGATGTAACAACTCCAGAGGAAGAGCGCCGCGCGGGCGCGCTGCATTCCGCTTCCCGCCCGCTCCGCGCCGAAAAGCATGAGCTCGGTATGTCTCAGCTCGGCATCCGCATCGCCCAGGGATGCGGCTCGTGCGGAAAGTGCCATGTGCGCCGATTGAAATGCGCTCCAGTCCCCGATGCGCTCCGCAAGCTCGGCGCCCTCTTCCGCGAGCCGAACCGCTTCAACTCGCTCGCCGGCGTAATACGCCACGTACGTCGCCCGCGATAGCGTTCTGGAGAGCAGCCAGTCGTCGTCCAAGGAACGAGCCAGCTCGAGCGCCCGGTGCATTTCTGCGAGACTTTCCGGGATGCGGCTCAGATCTACGAGTGCGACCGCACGCGTACTGTGGACGCTGGCCTTATCCGCTCCGAACGCGTCGTCGAGTGCCGGCGCCAGCACCTCGAGCGTCTGCGCGGGATCCTTTCGCTGAACGCATCGGTAATGTGCGTAACGCAGCGCGAGCGTCACTCTGAGGCGAGGATGCGTCGCAACCTGCAGCGCGTGCTCGAAGAGCTGCGAAGCCTGCTCGTAGCTCCGGTCTTTTGCCAGCTCCGCCCGCAAGAGGAGCAAGGCCGGGTCGCTTCGATACGCGCGTTGCGGTACGTTGCGTAAAGCACGTTCGACGGACTCGCGACGGCCTTGGTCCAGAAGATCCAGGCCGTGCGCCTGAAAAACATCGCTCAGCGTGTGCGGCGCTTCCAACGCGAGCAAATCGAACGCACGATCGAGCAAACCGCGACGCCGCAGCGCTTGGGCGACCCGGCAAGCGCGTTGCTGGCGCGAATCCTTCGGCTGTTCGCTTCGGAGAAACTCCGCGAGCAGATCATGGAGCGAAACCGATTCGCTGCTGTTGCGCATCAGTGGAACCGGCGAACCGCTTAGCCATCGGAGATCGGCGGCCGGATCTACGCGCCCGAGTTCGCTCAGCAGCATCTCGTCGACCGGACCGGCAAATGCCAAATCAGAAAGCAGCTCGCGCTGCTCTTCCGAAACCGCGCCGAGAACTTCGTTCGCCAAATATGCAAACAGCGTCTCTCGGGTTGTCGCGGAAAGACGCGGCAGATCGCCGGAACGCTCCAAGGCGGCGAGCCCGAAGCGGATCGCCACCGCCCATCCGCCGGTTACTTCAACGAGGCGACGAATGACGTAAGGGTTTTTTGCGGCGATCTTGTTCGTATCGAGCACGTCGGCCGCATCGAGAGCAAGATCCGCCTGCGAAACGGGAACTCCGCAGTCGCCGCTTGCAATCCAGCGTGAGTACGGAAGCGGCAGCTGTTGTCGCGATATCAGGATCCAGCGCGATGCCGGATTTGCATCGATCAGCCCGACCAGAGTTTCGAGAGATAGCGCGTCCGCCGAGAGCGCATGCAGGTCGTCGACGACGATTGGCACTTCGAAGCCGGCGTGAACGCCGAGAAAATCCACCAGCCCTTGGGGGCTGCCGGTTTGACGCGCTTCCCGCAACGGAAGCGCGAGCAACGTGCGCGGGACCCCGAAGGCTGTAGCGAGTGCGAAGAACAACCGGCCTGATTCCATCGGAGCGGTTCGCAGCTCGCACCACGTGTGCGGCGCATGGTCGAGGGCAGCTCGAACGGCGGTCGTTTTTCCCCAGCCCGCCGGCGCTTGCACGGCCGTAATGCGATATCGAAAGGCGGTCGTAACGGCGCCCACGGCGTTCTTCTTGACGTCGGCGATCGCGATGAGGCGGTTCCGCGTCGGTTCCAGCACAGCACCCCCGGGATCGTAGCCCAAATTGGTCATTCTTCGCGCCCGGCTCGTCAACGATAATCGGCGTGAGGCTCGATGGTTGGTTTCCGACGAGAGCCGTCAGACCTTCGTGTTTTCATGAAAGGGGTTTCGCATGCCGTTTTGCGCTCGGAGGGCGGCCGCGGTCGCGGCCGTCATCTTCCTGACGGTGCTCGGTTCGAACTTCGGTCGTCCCGCGCACGCAGGAACGCTCCACACTGAAGCCTGCACGCAGTCGCTCACCGTGCAAAGTTCCGGGGGTTGCGGAACCGGAGGTGGCGGCGGCTCGCCGCCGCCCAAGCCGACACCCACTCCGGCCCCGCCGGCCATCATCGGCGTGGATTTCCTTATCTCCGCCCAAATCAACACCAACTACAACAACGCGTTCGCGTGGTGCACGAATCCGCACTTCAGCGATCGTAGCGGAGAAGGCGACGGAACGTTTTTCGGCATCACTCGTTCCGTATTTCTTCCGGGATACTGGCCGCTCGGCGGAGGTAACCGCAATACCCCATACATCTTCGTGGGATTTCAGGACGGGGATTTCTTAGGCGGAACGCTTCGCTGGAACGGTTACGGAATCGACTATTTCGACGGTTCAAATGAAACGCTGTACACCGTGAACCGTACCGTGTACCCGGCAAACGATGGGCAGATGACCGCCTTTTCGGACGGCGCGCGGGTCGCGTCGGTCGCGCAGGCCTTCCGCGCGACGCAATCGGCTCGCGTGGCAACGCAAACGTATGTGTCGTACGTCACATCCGGATCGCCGGGTGGGGGCGCTTCGCGCGCGGACGTTTCGCCTCAGCGCGTGGTGTACGTCCTTAGCGACACGGTAGCCGGCACAGTAAACTCGTTCGGGCACACCTTCGTATCGCCAAACGTCGTTCGCGTGATCGACGCGGCAAGCGGCGACGTGCTCTCGGTAACGTTGAGCGGAGGACTTCAACCATGAGGCCGCAGCATGCGCGGATCTTCATCGTGCTGGCGCTGCTCGCCTCAGCTGCCGCTTGCTCCGGGGGTTCGGGGAGCGCACTTCCGGATCGCACCCAGACGGACACGAGTCGCAATGCAATGGGATGCACCGTCATGACGTACGCCGACCGGCGCAGTGCTCAGTGCGTCACCATCGTCACCCCTCCGCCCCCGCCGGGCGCGATCATCCCGACCGATCCTCCGTGTAACGGCTGCGAAGAGGTAACCACTCCAGTGGGCGGTGGCGGATGGGATCTCTGGAAGGGAGATGGCAAGAGCTGGAACTACGAAGACCGCGCTACGGGCGGCCCACCCGAGTTTGTCAATCCGGGCACTCGAGGCTGATGACGTGGCCTATTCGCGGCGCGGGCCCGCCGCGAATAGGCTATGCTCCACTTGGGTATCATGCACCCCATCAACGCAGTAGGTAAGGAGCAAGCGTTTGTGGATGCGATAAAAATTCTCAAGCAAAACCATGCGGATGTAAAAGCGCTCTTCGAAGAGGTCGAGGGCCTCGGCGATCGCGCGAGCGCGCGGCGCAAGCAGATTTTCGAAGAGATCGATAAGGCGTTGACCGTTCACTCGCAGGTTGAGGAAACGATTTTCTACCCGGCTTTCAAAGAGCGGGCCGAAAACCGCGAAGAGCGATTGGAAGTGCTCGAAGCGTATGAAGAGCATACGAACGTCAAGAAGATGCTCACAGAGCTCGAAACAACCGACCCGAAAACGGAAGAATATTCCGCGCGCCTGAACGTCCTCAAAGAGCTTGTTCTCCATCACGTCAAAGAAGAAGAAGGCACCATGTTCAAGATGGCGCGCGAAATGATGGATCGTGAAGAACTCGCGCAGCTCGGCGAGCGCATCGCGCAGGAAGAAGAAAAAGCCGGCTTGGACGTCCGCTGAGCGAACTGGATCTCGATCGTCTTCCACCCGGCCCGCCGCCTGCGAGCCGGGTGCTTCATTTCGTCAAGAACCTCGGCCCCGGCCTGATCACGGGCGCCGCCGACGACGATCCCTCCGGCATCTCCACGTATTCCGTCGCCGGTGCGAGCACGGGCTTGTCGATGTTGTGGCTCACGCTCGTTTCGACTCCGATGATGTCTGTCGTGCAAGGCATGTGCGCGCGCATCGCAATGGTTACGGGGGTCGGCTTAGCGGCCGTCATGCGCCGGAGGTTCCCGCGCTGGCTCGTGCTCGCGCTGGCGGCGATCGTCGTCATCGCAAACACCTTCAATTTGGGAGCCGACATTGCCGGAATGTCGGCTTCCGCGCACATGGTATGGCGAGCTCCGGTCACGGCCTGGGTCGTGATCTTCAGCGCGTTTTTCTTGGTCGCGCCGATGCGGTTTCCGTATCGCATTCTTGCAAACGTCTTCAAATGGCTCACCCTGTCTTTGTTCGCATACGTCGTAACCGCGTTCGTCGTACATCCGCATTGGGGTGCGGTCTTGCGGCATCTCTTCGTTCCGGAGATTCACGTTGACGGCCGCTGGCTCACGACGGCAATGGGGCTGCTGGGAACGACCATTACGCCGTACCTCTTTTTTTGGCAATCGTCGTTGATGGTCGAGGAAGAGAAAACCGAAGGCCGGACGACGGTGGCGGAGCGCCGCGGCACCACCGAACGCGAGGTTGCCGACGCGCACGCCGACATCAACGCGGGAATGATTTTCTCGAACGTCGTGGCGTTCTTCATCATCGTAACCACCGCATCGACGCTCGGCGCGCACGGCATCACGTCGATCGCCACCGCGCAAGACGCGGCGCGCGCGCTCGAACCGCTCGCCGGGAAATTCGCCGCATTGCTGTTCACGCTTGGAATGGTCGGAACGGGGCTGCTCGCCGTGCCGGTGCTCGCGGGGTCGTCCGCTTACGTCGTCGCCGAGGTCTTCAGGTTTCGGGAAGGCCTGGACGAATCGCCCAAGCGCGCGCCGGGGTTCTACGGGGTTCTCGCCGCCGGCGTCGTGATCGGCATGGCCATGAACCTCGTACGAATCGACCCGATCAAGGCACTTTTCTGGTCCGCCGTGCTCAACGGCGTTGCGGCAGTTCCCCTCATCGTTGCGATCACCGTGCTTGCGTCCGACAAGAAGATCATGGGCCGTTGGCGCAATTCTCCGCTTGCAAACTTTTGGGGATGGACGACGGTCGTTCTGATGGGGATGTCAGCCGTTTCGATGTTCGTTTTTTGGAATCAGCAATAACGCGGAGGCCTTGCGCGGTCCTCTTCGATCGCGATGGGACGATCGTCGACGACGTTCCGTACAATGGCGATCCGGAGCGCGTACGTCCGGCCGGCGGTGCGCACGAAGCGCTGCGGCGGCTGCGCGATGCGGGACTGCCGATTGCGGTCATTTCCAACCAAAGCGGCGTGGCGCGCGGCTTGTTGACGATCGCGCAGGTCGAAGCGGTGAATCGCCGGATCGAAGAGCTTCTCGGTCCGTTCGATGCGTGGTTCTACTGCCCGCACGGCCCCGGCGACAATTGCGCCTGCCGAAAACCGTTGCCCGGAATGGTTCTCGAAGCAGCTGCCGCGCTCGGCGTCGCGCCGCAATGTTGCGTCGTTGTCGGCGATAAGCCGAGCGACCTCGGCGCCGCGCAGGCCGCCGGTGCGATGGCGCTCTTGCTCCGTGAAGGTTTAGGGCTGCGCGCTGCCGTCGATGCTATCTTGCGCGGTCGCGAAATCGACCGCGGACCAGGCTGACACTCCGGAATTCCAATACACGTCGCGTGCAGACGCGGTGTGGCGCTTGATACGCACAGTGGCGACGAGATGGTGCCACTGCCGCATGACGCGCACGACGTACTGCTCGGTCTCGGCGTACGGAGGAATGCCTCCGAATCGTTCGACCGCCATCGGACCCGCGTTGTATGCCGCGAGCGCCCGCTGATAGTGATTCGGTTCGTCGCGGAAGCGCACGATCAATCCGCTGAGATAGCGCGCGCATCCGAAGAGATTGGCGATCGGATTGTGCGGGTTCACCCGCAGCAATTCGGCAGTTTCCGGCATGAGCTGTCCGAGGCCGATTGCACCGACGCGCGATCGCGCGTCGGTATGCCACCGGGACTCGACCGTGACGATAGCAACCAAGAGGTTTGCATCCACCCGCCAGCGCGCCGCGTATTGCAGCACGTGTTTTGCGAGCATATGGCTCTGCCAGCTTTGCAAGTTCGGATTGATCGCATGCAAGACTCCGGCGTACGTCTTTACCGCCGTCGCGTCGGCCGGCAACGGCCGGACCGCCGCACATGCGGGACGGGCCGACAACGCGCCAATGCTAAAAAGGCCTGCGGCTATGAGCGCGACGGGTCTGTGCATGGGCCCTCTGGTTCCGCGGGCGGACAGGACGCGCCTCCCCGCGCGCCTTACCTACGCCGGTGATGCGTCGCTCTCCGAAGATGCAGCCCCGCAAGCGTCGTCTGCTCGGGATCATCGTGCTCGTTCTGTTCGCAATCATGGTCGGGATGATCGCCTGGGCATACGTGGTCGCCGAGAGTAAGATTCCGCGCTGATCGTCGAGGGGAGCAAGAGGCGCCGTGGCTGGCCGGCCGCCCACTTTGCCGGGAGCGCGCTCGTCGGTTCGGCGAGCCTGTGGTAGAATCGGCCAAGACTCGATGAACCCCCAGCTCGCTCGCTCGGAAGCTTACCGACGTGCTTTAGAAGAGGACGGGTTTCGCGGCGTCCTGGTTTATGCCGCGTTGATCGTCATTCTGTTGCCGCCGTTCCACTATGTCTTCGGGCGCCTCCCCGGACTGCCGCACGACTCCCTCTGGCTGCGCGTCGGGTGCGCGGCATTTTGCGCGTCGCTGGCGTTCATCTTGATTGGTTTCCCCAAGTCGCGCCGCTACGCTCACGAATTTCAAATCCTCAATCTGTCCGCGGCACTGTCGGTGCTCGCTATGCTGATCGTCGACAGCGGCGAGCATCCGGTGTACGTCGCGTCGGGTCTCTTGGTGGTGATTGGCGTGCAACATGCGTTCATGCGCGTGCGCGACGTTGCACTGGTATTCGCCATCGGCCTCGTGGTGCAAATCGGTTATGGGCTCTATCGAGGGCAGGGCGCCGACCAAGCGTTTTGGACTGCGGTTGCGATCTACGCCGCCGCGTACCTCATCGCTCTCGTTCCCACGATGTTCATGATCGGATCTCGCCAGCGAGAGATTTTGGCCCGCATCGAAGCCGAAGCCGCGCGGGCGGACTCGGCGCGCAAACTGGCGCGCGAGTCGGTGCTCAACCGCGTCGTCGAGTCGATTCGCACGACGTTCGACCTTCAGCAAATCTTGAACAACGTCGCGCAAGTGCTCGGCAATCATGTCGATTGCGATCGCATCTTCATCGCCCTTTGGCGGGACGACGAGCAGTGTGCGATCGTCCAAAGCGAATACCGGCGCGATCCGGCATCGATGGTTACGGCGCTCGGCACGAAGTACAGCAAGAAGCGCTGGGCGCGTTTGTACCGCCGCCTGATTTTGGCTCAGCCGATCTACCTGGCAGATGTCGCGGAAGAGCGGTTGAGCCGGCAGCAGCGCGAATTTTTCAGCGGCGTCGGAACGAAATCGTTTGTCGTCGTGCCCATTCCCGACCGCGACCGCTACGAACCGCTGGGTTTTTTGGCGGCGAGCAGCAGCGAACGGCGAAACGCGTTCGACGATGATGACTTGGAATTGCTGCGGGCCGTCACCGCGCAAATTGCCATCGCGATCCAGCAAAGCCGCGTGTACCAGCAACTGCAATACGAGCTCGACTATCGACGCGATCAGGAACAGCGGTTGCACGACCTGGCAAATCGCGATCCTCTGACTGGAATCTTCAATCGCCGCTACTTCATGACGGAGCTGGAGCGCTGGGTCG
>JAFAIW010000157.1 GCA_019236495.1 Vulcanimicrobiota bacterium
GCGTCGCGCAGGAGGTAGTCCATGCGATCGGCGTCGAAGTTCGGGCCGCTGACGATTTGGGTCAGCACGGGATAGCGGTTCTCGCCCGCCCCGACGATCAAGTCGGCAACGTCGCGCGTTTCGACCTCGAGTTCGTACAGATGCCCCTGCATGGCGGGCAAATCGAGAATATCGCGGGTGCGCTGTTCGTGCGCAACGCCGAGCACGGCTTCGCACGCGTGACTGAACGGACCGTGGCCGATGTCGTGCAGCAGGAGCGCGGCGCGAAGCAGCCGGCGCTGATAGTCGCGATCGTCCGCGCCCGAGAAATACCCGCTCTCGCGTGAGGCGACCGCGTCGAAAACTTGCGATCCGACCGCGAACGCGCCGAGCGCGTGTGTAAAGCGCGAGTGCTCCGCCGACGGATACGCCAAGTAGGCAAGGCCGAGCTGACGCAAGCGGCGCAGACGTTGCAACGGTGGCGCATCGAGCAGCCGCGCCTCGGCGGTGGAAAGCTCGATGAAATGATGGATCGGATCGTAAATCCGCTTCACCGGGCCAACGTTCGTGCGGAGTTCGCGGTCGCCTGCGGGGTGCGGATAGGCCGCCATCGAATCTGACGGCGACTCCTATGGCGTTCGACCTCGACACCGTTAAGCGCGAGATTCACGCGCGCGTCGACATTGCAACATTTATCGGCAGCTACGTTCCGCTGAAGAAGCGCGGGCGCGATTTGGTCGGGCTCTGCCCATTTCATGCCGAGAAAACGCCCTCTTTTCACGTGCATCCCGAAGAGGGTTATTTCAAATGTTTCGGATGCGATGCGGCGGGCGACGTGATCAGCTTCGTCATGCGTCACGAAAACGTTCCGTTTGTCGAAGCGGTCCACATGCTCGCGAACAAGGCCGGCATCGAACTACCCGAGGAGACGGCCGGCTCGCGACGCGTCCGCAGCGAACGGGAAGTGATCTACGCTGCCAACCGTCTCGCGAGCGCATTCTTCGTGCGCAGCCTTGCCGGCCCGCAGGGCGCGGCGGCACGCGCCTACTGCGCGAAACGCGGTTTGACGCCCGCCACCCTCGAGCGTTTTGCGATCGGCTTCGCACCCGATGCATGGGAAGCGTTGTGCGGCGAACTTCAGAGCAACGGCATCGATCTGCGATTGGCCGAGCGGGCCGGTCTCGTAAAAACCGGCCAGCGCGGCTTTCGCGATTTTTATCGCAATCGCTTGATGATTCCAACCTACGCCACGACTGGCGAGATCATCGCCTTCGGCGGCCGGGCATTGGACGACGTTCCCCCAAAGTACCTCAACACCCAGACGACGCCGGTATATGTCAAAGGACGGCACCTCTACGCGCTCAACGTGGCAAGGCGCGCCGCTGCGAAGGACGGCACCCTGATCGTCGTCGAGGGATATCTCGACTGCATCGCGCTCCATCAAGCCGGGTTCGAAAATGCGGTCGCGTCGCTCGGCACGTCGTTCACTCCCGAGCAGGCCGCGGAGCTGCGAAAATATGCCGAGCGGATCTTTCTGTGCTTCGACGGCGATCTTGCGGGTAATGCGGCCGCCGACAAAGCCGTCGACGTCGCGGTCAAGAGCATCGAACACGCGGGTTCGACCGTGCGCATCGTTACGCTCCCGCCGGGACAGGATCCCGACAGTTACGTCCGCGAGCACGGGGCGGAGGGTTTCGCTCAGCTGCTGGAAAGCGCAAAGCCGTCCATCGAATTTCGTCTCGACCGCGAAATTGCGCGCCTGCAGAGCGGCTTTGATTCCCCGGCGGTGCTGGCGCGTAAAGGTGAAGAGCTGATCCGCGCGATGACGGCTGCCGCGGAATGGGACCGGTGGCGCGTGTATGTGGCGCAGCGCTTGAAGGTCAACGTCAACGAACTTCGAAACAGCCGGTTCTTCGCTACTCCAGGCAACTTTGGACCGCGAACCGGCACGCGTCACGCGCCGGCTGCGCCCGCGCAGGCACTTTCCTTCGAGCGCGAAGTGCTCGGAATCTTTTTGGAAGAGCCCGCGTTGCTGGAGGAGTACGGAGCCGCGATTCCCGCGGAACGGTTCAAGAACGACCTGTACCGCAGCGTTTACCAGCGCCTTTTCGCGCGGCGCGCCGGGCTTGCCACGAGTGCTGATATTTTCGCGCTCTTTGCCGAAGATGATACAAGCGTGGACCTGCTCTCTTCGCTGCGGCAGCGGGAACGTAGCTCGACGGTCCGTTACGCCGACTCGCAGGAGCGGCGCTCGCATTTGGACCAGATTGTCATGCGCCTGCAACTTGAGGACGAGCAGCAGCGTTATTGGGAACTGTCTCGGGCGATCGACGAGCTGGTCGACTCCAACAGGACCGTTCCAGCCGACTTGCGCAGCGAGTTTGATGCATTGGTCGCGAAGTTGAAACGATAGGAAGGAGGTGAGAAAAGAAAGCGTGGCTAGGAAGAAAGCTGCGAGCGTTACCGTGGAGCAACCTCCGGTTTCGCTCGAAGAACAAATCAAGCGTCTGATCGAACGCGGCAAAAAGCGCGGTTCGTTGACGTACGAAGAAATCAACGCCGTTTTCGATAATGCCGAAGACGTCAACCCGGAGCGCATCGACGAACTGTTCGAAGAGATCGCCGGTATGGGCATTGAGATTCTCGACGAGCAGAAAGAAGAGAAGCCCGAAGAAGCGGAGGAAGAGGAAGAGCCGATTCCGGCCGGGCTGGCTCTCGACGACCCGGTTCGCATGTACCTCAAGGAGATCGGGCGCGTCCCACTGCTCTCGATGGAAGACGAGAAGAGTTTGGCGATGCGCATCGAGGCCGGGGAGCGGGAAGCCCTCAAGAACGGGCAGGCGAACTCGCAAATCGTCGTCGCCGGCGAGGAAGCGAAGCGTCAACTGACCGAGGCCAACCTGCGCCTTGTGGTATCGATCGCGAAGAAGTATGTCGGCCGCGGGATGCTCTTTTTGGATCTGATCCAAGAAGGCAATCTCGGATTGATTCGCGCCGTCGAAAAGTTCGATTATCGCAAGGGCTACAAATTTTCGACGTACGCGACGTGGTGGATTCGCCAAGCGATCACCCGGGCGCTCGCCGATCAAGCGCGCACGATCCGCATTCCGGTGCACATGGTCGAGACGATCAATCGCCTCATCAAGATTTCGCGCCAGCTCCTGCAAGAGTTGGGACGCGACCCGTCCGTCGAAGAGATTGCTTCCGAGATGGGTCTCACGCCGGAGAAGGTGCGCGAGGTCATCAAGATTTCGCAGGAACCAATATCCTTGGAAACGCCGATCGGCGAAGAAGAAGATTCGCATCTGGGCGATTTTATCGAGGACCAGGAGGCGGTCGCACCCGCCGAAGCGGCTTCGGTCATGCTGCTGAAAGAGAAGATGCAGGACGTCCTGCAGAATCTTACGGAGCGCGAGCGCAAGGTACTGGTACTGCGCTTTGGTCTGGAAGACGGACACCAGCGGACGCTCGAGGAGGTCGGACAAGAGTTCGGTGTTACACGCGAGCGTATCCGGCAGATCGAGGCGAAAGCATTACGCAAGCTGCGCCATCCGTCGCGCGGTAAAGCGTTGAAGGATTACTGGAGCAACGAATAGCCGTCACAGTAGAGCGAATGAGAACGCTCGCAGGGTTGTGATCTCTGCGCTCGTTTTGGCCGTTCTCGTCGCCGCTGCGCCTGCTCCAATCCCCAGCCCAACCGCCAGTCCGAACCCGGCTACGAGTCCGAGTGCGAAGCCCAGCGCGTCGCCGCTGCCGCCTCTCAAAGAGATCTATAGCGTCACCGTCGTCAATACCTATTGCACGTCGTTCTACCGGCATTTCAACGCCACCGTCCGGCCCCTGATCGCGAACGATATCACGCTGGAGCGGGTGAGCGTCTCACTCGACAATATCGACACGCTTTTCAGCGAGAACAATTGGGAGCAGCGCTTTTATGACGAGCGCTTGAAGATGGAGCGCTACGTCGCGGCTCTTCAAGAGAATAACGAAACGACGCAGCGCGAAGTCAACGAATTACGCGACGGAGCGAAGCTCACGACGGACCCCGTGCGCGTCAAGGAGATGCGGCAGCTGGCGCAAGAGTTGCAACGCGCCGTCGACAAGCAAAAGCAAATGGCGAGCGACTTGCTCGGGATAACGCAGGGGATGATGGACTACTACATCGATCCCGAAAAAGCCGCACTTGGGCCGATCGGAAATTTCAACCTCGAAGACCTCAAGCTGCCCAAAGACGCCAAAGACATCAAATCGTATCTGCGCTTCAACGGCATGCGCGACGTGCTCAAAGACGCCGAGATAAAGTCCGCAACCGTGGCCCAAGACATCGCCGAAAAATTCTGCTAGCGGCTCGACCCCCTTTGCTCGCTCGCAATTGCCTGTTTAAGCTCGCTCGCAAAAGGGGTCGTCGCCTCGACTTAGCGCTCGCCGCTCTAGCACGTTCCCGAAAAGTTTCCGACATTTCGCGCCTTGCCATGGAGGGCAACTTCAAGAACGGCGAGGGCGCTACATGTCCTCTTTCGCGGCGTTCTTGCTGGGGATGACGTTGGGGTTGTGTTCGGCGAACGCACCTTTCGGATTCGGGACGACCCACAGTTCGAGATCCCACAGCGCAGGGAAGATGAACACCTTAGCGACCTGCGATGCGTCCTTCGCTTTGCCGAGCTTCACGACCGTATTCGCTTCCGGATCCGTTAGGCTGCCGCCGGCCGCGGTCCACTTCTTACCGGATGTCGCCAGCCCGTATTGCAACGTGCCGTCTGCATTTTTCAAGAGCCAATGCACGTGCGGTCGCGCGAACTTCGCCCAGCGCGCAGGCAGGATGCCCCAGAATTTCGGCGGCGTCGCGCTGGTCGTCAGCAGTACCGAATAATCCGCGCCGATCAGCTTGCCTTTGACGTCGTACCACAGCTGGCTCGGGCTCTGCTGGTCTTTGCTATCCCACTGCAGGTTCGCGTAACTGATTGCGCCGGTTTCGTCCGCGTCGGTATAGCGGAAGTACCCGGCTTTCTCTGCGTCGGCTACCGTCGGAAAGCGCTTCATCAGGTCGGCTTGGATCGCCGCGACGAAAGCCTTTTCCGTCGCGCTCTCGGCACCCGTGTACGCGGGATTGTCC
>JAFAIW010000016.1 GCA_019236495.1 Vulcanimicrobiota bacterium
TCGCATCGAGTTATGGCACCTTCGAGCTTTGGAAGAAAGATCTCTTTGCCGTCGGTTCGATGCGAGGCGTGGGCTGGGCAATCGCATATTGTGACCCGCAAACGCGCCGAGTTTCAAACACTTGGATCGGCCTTCACGAAGAAGGGCATCTGGCAGGGTGCGTTCCGATCGTCGTGATGGACTGCTGGGAGCACGCCTTCATGCTCGACTACAAAGCGTCGGAGCGAGCAAAATATGTCGAGGCGTTCTTTACGAACCTGAATTGGGATGCGTGCGATGCTCGCTTTACGACGGCCATGACTCCGGCTACGACCGCGTAACCGGAAAAACGTCGCGCGGCACCACATTGATTGTCGCGAAGTTCGTGTAGAAGACCAGGCCGGGCGGAGCGTCCGGCTGTTTGCGCACGAACTTTCGAAGCGCGTAATCGACCGCCACCGCGCCGCCGCTGCGGCCCTTCGAATACCAGGCGGCCACTGCCGCGGCCGTCTCGAGATCTTCGGGCGGCGGTGCGGCGCGATCGTCCCGTTGGAGGATTACGTGCGCACCCGGCATTTGCCGTGCGTGAAACCACAGATCGTCGGGCCGCGCCACGCGAAACGTCATCTCGGCGTTCTCGAGCGGCGAGCGACCGACCAGGATGCGCGATCCAGCCGGCGTTACGTACTCGAGCCGCGGACGCTTGACGTGCTTGGGACGCGGGCGCGCTTTACGGCTCGTGAACGCGTCGATGGCCTCCGCTACTTCGGCACCGCCGTCGTCGGAACGTTCGAGTTCCCATTCGAGCTCTTCGATCGCTACGAGCCGGCTTTGCACGACAGCCCGCCGCTCGACGAGATGTGCCTGCGACGTGCCGAGTTTCCGATAGCGCGCAAAAGCCGCCGCCGCCCGCTTTTTGGCTTCCGCCCGTTCGTGCGCGGGCGATTCATGCAACGTGGCCAGAATTGCTTCGCCCTCCAACCGAAAAGCGTCACGAGCGCCGGCGCGTTCGAGCTGCGCGTCGATCTCGCGCAATTCCGCGCGCGTCTTCTCGAACGCCGCGGTGAGTCTGCGCGCGACGGCGGCGCGGCGCAAGTGCACGTCCTTCACGAGAGTCTCGGCGTCGCGCTCCTCGCGAAGGGCCGACAAGAGCGGCAATAAGGCGGCCTCGCTTTCGTGCCGGTACGACGCGAACTGTGGTAACGGTACGACGTGAACCTGGAGCAGCGTTGCGCCGTCGTAATACGCATGCAGCGCGTCGCCGGTCTTCATTGTATCGACCAACTCGTCGAGCCGGCCCGCTTCGATCCCCGCCTGCGCGAGCAAGCGCGGAACGCGCATCGCGGGTAGCGGCGGAGGCTCGTATGTCTCGCCCGCCATGACGCGACGAGCGGTCTTGCCGCCATCGAATTCCTTGAGCGCGGCCACGACCGTTTCGTCTTTGAGCAGCAACAGGTTGCCGAATTTTGGAACGAGCTCGGCCACCAGCGCGTAGCCGCTCGTCACCCCGAAGCGCGAGCGCGCCGCGCATTCGAGCCGCACCAAGCGATCCCCGCGCCGGCTGCTCGCGGAAACGACGCGCTTTCCGTCCAGTGCATCCGCAAGCGCGCGCCCAAACCCGGGAGCGGGGCGCACCTCCGCATTGTCCTCCAGCGTGACGAGCGGCGTCGGCGCAAAGCAATCGAAGGCCAGGATGGCGTCGCGATTCCCGCGCCGGACGCGCAGCGCGGGGCGTCCGTCGGCCAAAATCCCCGCGTCGACGATCCGCATACCTCCGAGCGTCTCGCGAAGCTCGAGCGCGAGGCGGCGGATCAGCACCCAGTCGGTCAGCATCGCCGCATCTCTTGACCGCCTTCGGGCCCGCGCCTGCGTCGCAGGGGCCGTGCGGACGGCGCGGGAAAGCGAGCCGCCGTGTTCGGCCCGGGTCTGCTTTTTGTCGTATCGGGGCCCTCCGGGGCCGGCAAGGACACCCTCGTCGAGGCGCTGCGCACGCGGATGCCGCGCCTGAAATACTCGGTTTCCGCCACCACGCGGCCCCCACGCCGCGGTGAGAAGGACGGCATTTCATACTTCTTTTGGACGCGCGAAGCGTTCGAGCGCCGCGTTGCCGAGGGAGCCTTTCTCGAGCACCGGGAATATAACGGCAACCTCTACGGCACGCCTCGCGATTTTGTGGAGCGAACCCTGACCGACGGCTACGACTTGATCATGAAGCCGGAAGTCAACGGAGCCTTGCGGATTCAACAAGCGTTTCCGGATGCCGTACTGATCTTCATATTGCCGGACAAGTTCTCGCACCTGCGCGAGCGTCTCGAAGCGCGCCGCACGGAGACCAACGAAGAAATTGCCCGCCGTTTGGAGATTGCACACGCCGAAGTGCAGTCAATTCGGCAGTTTGACTACATCGTCATCAACGAGGAACGACGGTCCGAAGAGGCCGTGAACGACTTGGAAGCAATCGTGCGTGCCGAGAAGTTTCGTATCCACCGGTGGGGCGACGACTCGATAAGGGAAGTAGAACATTCATGAGCGACTCCGTTTTCGGCGATCTCGACGCTCTGCTGGGGCACGTCGATTCTAAATTCACGCTGGTCAACGTGGTGACCAAACGCGCCAAGCAGTTGAACAACGGCGCGCCGCCGCTGACCGAAAGCATTAACCCGAACAAGCCCGTTTCGACCGCGTTTAACGAAGTGGGTTCGGGCAAGATTGGTTACAAACGCACCCGCGAGGGGATAAAGTAAGCGTTCCATGTGCGGCATCGTCGGTTATATCGGCGAGCGGGATAGCGTTCCGATCATTCTCGACTCGCTGGGACGTCTCGAATACCGGGGCTACGACAGCGCCGGCATTGCGGTCATTGACGGCTCGGGACGGCTGACCGGATCGAAAGCCGAGGGGAAGCTCGCTCGCTTGGCCGAGCGTTTGCGCAACGGCGGCAGCCTTTCCGGCAAAGTCGGCGTCGGTCACACCCGCTGGGCGACGCACGGAAAGCCGAGCGATGCGAATGCGCACCCCCACAGCGATTGCACCGGCAAGATCGCGGTTGTCCACAACGGCATCATCGAAAACTATGCGCCGTTGCGGGAACGCCTGATTCGCGAAGGCCATCGCTTTGCCAGCGAAACCGACACGGAAGTGTTGGCGCACTTGATCGAGGCCCACGATCGCGGAAATCTCGAAGACGCCGTCCGCGCGACGTTGGCCGAGGTGCGCGGCGCTTACGCCCTGGGCGTCATCTCTTCGGACGACCCGGAACATCTGATTTTTGCCCGTAACGGGGCGAGTCCGCTCGTCGTCGGCATCGGGGAGGGCGAGATGTTCGTGGCTTCCGATACGCCCGCGATCTTGCAATACACACGCCGCGAAATCGTCTTGCAAGAGGGTGAGATGGTCGTGGTCGGCCGCGACGGCTACAAGCTCACGTCGTACGATGGAAAGCACGTCGATCGCGACGTCATTTCCGTGACGTGGGACGCCGGATCCGCAGAGAAGAGCGGCTACAAGCACTTCATGCTCAAGGAAATTTTCGAGCAGCCCAACGTCATCAAGGAAACCTTACTCGGCCGCGTTGACGAAACGGGCGACGTGCAGCTCGCCGCCGAGCTGCGGATCGACGACGACCGCTTGCGCAACCTCTCGAAAATTGCCATCACCGGCTGCGGCACGGCATACCACGCCGGCATGGTCGGGATGTATCTGCTCCGCTCGCTCGTTCATTTGCCCGTCGAAATGGAGCTGGCCAGCGAATTTCGTTACGGGGATCCGGTCATCGACCGGTCGGCGTTGACGATTGCGATGTCGCAATCGGGCGAAACCGCCGATACTATCGAAGCCGTGAAGATCGCGAAACAAAGTGGTTCCGGCGTGCTGGGGATTTGCAACGTCGTCGGCTCGCACCTGACGCGTTTGGCCGACGGGACGCTCTTCACGCGCGGTGGTCCGGAGATCGGCGTCGCGGCCACCAAAACCTACGTTTCGCAGGTGACGGCGATGACGCTGTTTGCGCTCTATCTCGCGCGCCTGCGCGAGAGCACGCCGCTCGAGCGTTTGCGCGAAATCGCGGAGAACACCAAGCTGCTGCCCGCCGCGGTGGACGTCGTGCTCGATACCTCCGCCGACATCAAAGCGGTCGCAAAGCGGATTCGAAAAGCCGACTCGATGCTGTTCATCGGGCGTTATATCAATTTTCCGACGGCGCTCGAAGGAGCGCTCAAGCTCAAAGAGATTTCGTACATCCACGCCGAGGGCTACGCGGCAGGTGAAATGAAGCACGGCCCGATCGCGCTCCTGGATTCGCGCGTGCCCGTGATCGGGATTATGACCGACGGCCGCGTGCGCGAGAAGATTCTCTCCAACCTGGCCGAGTCGAAAGCGCGTGAGGCTCCGATCGTCGTGGTCGCGAATCACGGCGACCGTGACGCGGAAGCGATTGCCGACTACGTCTTCTGGGTTCCAAAGGTCGACGAGCTGCTCTCACCGATCGTCAACGTTATTCCGCTCCAGCTACTCGCCTATCATATCGCGGACATCGAGGGCAAGGACGTCGACCAGCCCCGCAACCTGGCGAAGACCGTTACGGTCGAGTAACCGCGCCTACGCGCTCTTTCCGAAGCGAAAGAGTCGGCGCAAGTCGAAAAAATTCCGCGAATCGTGCCGTATCCGGCCCACGGCGGCATGGATCAGCGTCGAGCGCACGCGTTGACCGTCCCAGATCCCTTGCTCGAACGCGGCGTCCATTGCGGGGACGTTGTCGAAATCCAAAGTGTTCACCGGAAGCGGCGCGGCGGGCCGCACTTGATGGACGGCGATATACTCAGCGTCGGTCTTGCCACCTAAACGGATGACTTCGTTCGTGAGATGCACCATGCGCAACTCGTCTTCCAAAAGACGTTGCTGCAACATCAGAAAGAGCACGAAGAAGCGTTCGCCCACACTGGCACGTTTCAAACTGAGAGCCGAGCGATCGAACTCGTCGACAAAAACGACCGTGATGTCCGTCGCACCGGCGTCGATGGCGAGACCGATCGGCGAGTTGTTTAGCAAGCCGCCGTCTGCAAAGTGCTGCGGACCGTCCGGTGTAACGATTTCAATCTCCGGAAAGAGCCCGGGCAGCGCGGACGAGGCAACCAAGACCTCGCCGACGTTCTCGCGCGTTATGGCGTGATATTCCGTTCTCCGATGTTCGCCCCGCGGTAGAGCCAGCGGTCTGCCGTCCGCACCCGCAAGAAATGCCGCCGGCACGCCGGCCGAAAGATTCGTCGCCGTCACCAATAAGTTGTGGCGGATTGCCGTTACGTCCACGAGCTCCGCGATCCGGCCGGCAAGCTGCGCGGCTCGCACGCGTGCGCTGTCGCGATATTTGTCGAGCGTGCGCATTCCTGCAACGGCGTGTAAGAGTGCGCGCAAATCGCGCATTCGGTTCCCGCTGCCGAGCGACCCAAGCCGCTCCACAACCTCGCGCAATTGCGAGACGTGAGGCAAAGCCGCAGGAATCTCTTGCGGGATGACCTCGCGCCACAACTGCCGCAGCCCGCCAAGGTCGCCTTGGGCGATAAATGCGCCGTTGACCGCGCCGATCGACGACCCGCAGATGAGATCGAAGCGTTCGCGCTCGGCGAGTGCCGTCGCGACGCCCGCTTCGTATGCGCCCCGCGCGCCGCCGCCACTGAGGATGAGCGCTTTCATACTTCTATTATCGGCTCAATCCGCGACCTGCAAACGTCGTTACTGCGTGAAGATCGCGCAAAGGGCGCCGGCACTCATCCAGAAAAACTCCCGAGTCATGACTCGACCCGACGGGCGGCGCGCGGACGAACTGCGCCCGGTAACGATCCAGACCGACTTTCTGCGCTATGCCGAAGGGAGCGCGCTCATTACCGTGGGCGATACACGCGTCCTTTGTGCGGCCACGCTGGAAGATCGTGTTCCCGCGTGGATGAAGGGACGCGGCACCGGTTGGATCACCGCTGAATATGCAATGTTGCCGCGAGCGACGATGGAGCGAACTCCGCGCGAATCGGCCAAGGGCCGAATTGGTGGAAGAACGCACGAAATTCAGCGCATCATCGGGCGCGCGATGCGTGCCGTGACCGATCTCGCCAAGCTCGGCGAGCGCACGATTTGGCTGGACTGCGACGTTTTGCAAGCGGACGGCGGGACGCGGACCGCTGCGGTAACGGGAGCATACGTGGCGCTGGCGTTGGCACTTTCACGCGGCGGCTTGCGGCCGAACTCCCCGACCTGGCCCTTGCGCGGCCAAGTTGCCGCCACCAGCGTTGGGTTCGTCGACGGTACCGCGCTGCTCGACCTGCCGTACGAAGAGGATAGTCGAGCAGAAGTCGATATGAACATCGCCATGACCGACGCGGGCGCGTTCGTGGAGATTCAGGGCACGGCCGAGGCGGCGCCGTTCGACCGGCCGCAGCTTGCAGCCATGCTCGAGCTCGCGGAAAGCGGAATTCGGCGCCTCTTTGCCATTCAAACGGCCGCGCTCGAACCGCACGGGTTCGGCACCATCGTGCATGCCCGGTGATGCGCCCGAGCTGCGCGCGCTCGTACGGACGGTGGGAGAGTTCTACCTGACGGACCGCGCGATGCGCCGCGCCCAGGAGCGCATCGAATCGCTGCTCGAAAGCGGTGAGGCCGACGCCGCCAGCGTGGCGACATATCTCACGGAAGTGGCGCGCTACTTTCAGGGATTCGAGCGCGAAGCCCGCGCGCACCTCAAGAGCGTAGACCGGCGTCTCACGCGCGTCAACCAAGTGCATTTCAATCTCACCGCCGAACGCGGCGTCGCGGTACGGCGTATTGAAATAACGCAACGCGTGCTCGACGACGTGAACCGGCTGAGCCGCAATCCATGAAAATGCTCGAAGATTTCGGCGCCGGCACGCTGCGGTTTTTCGAATATGCGGGCGGGCTGGTCGATCTGGGCAGCGAAACCGCGCGTTACATCTTTCGTCTTCGCATCCGGTTGACGGAAACGGTCAACCAGATGTATCTCCTCGGTTACTCCTCGACGGTCATCGTGCTCCTGACGTCGCTGTTCACCGGCATGGTCATCTCGCTTGAAGCAGCCGGACAGGCCGCGACGTACGGATTTGCCGCGATCGTCGGTGGCGCGGTGGCGTGGTCATCCGTGCGCGAACTCGGTCCGATGCTTTCGGGCGTGGTCGTCGCAGGACGCGTGGCGGCCGCGATTGCCGCGGAACTTGGTTCGATGGTCGTCACGGAGCAAATCGAGGCGCTGCAATCGCTCGGTCTCGCGCCCTCGCGCTTTCTGGTCGTGCCGCGCTTGATTGCGCTGATGATCATGCTCCCGCTCCTCACCGTCTTCGCCGACGTCGTAAGCGTCCTGGGCGGCATGTGGATCGCCTACACGTACGCCCGCATCAGCAATGAAACGTTCATGGCGTCGGTGCGGCAGAGCATCGGCTTCGAAGACGTCCTGAAGGGCTTGTTCAAGGCTCTCATCTTCGGCATCATCATCGCGATCGTAGGATCGTACCAGGGGCTTCAAACGCGCGGCGGCGCCGCGGGCGTGGGCAAATCGACGACGAGCGCGGTCGTCATTTCGATCATCTTGATTTTCGTTTCGAATTTCATCCTTTCGTACGTGCTCTTCCGCTCATGAGCGTTGTTGCGCGGCTCGACAATGTCAGCTTGCGGTACGGTGAGAAGGTCGTCTTGCAGAATTGCTCCCTCGACGTCGCCGAGGGGTCGATTACCTGCATCATCGGCTTGTCGGGCGCGGGCAAATCCACGATTCTGCGCCTCCTCAACGGACTGCGCAAACCGAACGAGGGCCACGTCTACGTCAAAGGTACCGACATCTGCCACATGTCCGAACGCGCGCTCATCGATTTTCGGAGCCAGATCGGATTTGCTTTTCAGTTTGCGGCCCTCTTTGACAGCATGACGATCGGTGAAAACGTTGCGCTGCCGCTGCGGGAGCACACTTCGCTGTCCGAGGAGGAGATCGAGAAGATCGCGCGCACGACGCTCGAGAGCGTCGGTCTCGAGAATACTTTTACGAACTTCCCGAGCGAACTATCGGGAGGGATGATCAAGCGCGCGGGCTTCGCGCGAGCCGTCGTAACGAGTCCCGACATCATCCTCTTCGACGAGCCGACCACCGGACTCGACCCGATCATCACGCACCTTCTGACGGACACGATCAAGCGGCTCCGCGCAAAACTGAACGCCACCGCGGTCGTCATCTCGCACGATCTGCAAAGCATCTACATGATGGCCGATTACATCGCGATGCTGTTCGAAGGAGCGATCATCGCGTACGGCACCGTTCAAGAAGTCCGCAAGTCCTCGAACCCGATCGTCCAGCAATTCCTCCAGGGCAGTGAGGTAGGCCCTATCCCGCTATAGAAGGGGACCGTATGTCGCGCGAAGCTCGAGTCGGAATCTTTGCCATCTTGGCACTCTTGGTGCTGTTCGGCATCTTTTTCGAGATTACGGACTTCGTCACGCGCCATCGGGGATATCGGATCGGGGTGCATTTCGATTCGGCCGCTGGGTTGCGTCCCGGAGCGGTGATCTATTTCAGCGGGGTCGGCGTTGGAACCGTCGATTCGATCGTTCTGTTGCCGGACAACACGGTCGACGTGATCCTCGCCATCAACCAAGACATCAGCGTCCCCAACAATTCGAAGTTTCTGATCCAAGCGCCGCTGACCGGCGACCCGAGTCTGCTGATCGTGCCCCCCGTTCCGCCGCGGCGCGCGCCCGGCGAGATCGGCCCCACGCCGGCGCCGACCGCCGTTCCGGTTTTGGCGCGCGAGATCTTGCCGATCGACGAACAACCGCGCGGCGAGAACGCGGCCTCCATCAACGATCTGCTGCAGCAGGGACAGGGCGAAGTAAAGCGCCTCGACGTGATGCTGGCCGATTTGGAAACGCACGAGCCGAAACTGCTCGCTACTCTGCAAGACACGTTGCAAAACGCCGATCGTTTGACGAGCACCATGAATTCCTCCGTGAGCGGTCTTGCGACGTCGCTCGGCACCGTAGGCGACAACATGGTCGCACTCACCGGCTCGCTGAATTCGACCGTGCAGGGGAACACTTCGAAGATCGACTCGCTGCTCAGTTCGCTCGACGCGACCGCGGTAGCTTTGAATGAGTCGGTCGACCAGTTGCGCACCCTTGCGAAGAATCCGGCGGTCAAGCAGAACTTGATCGACACGACCAAAAACATCGCCGAAACGACCGCCACGATCGCCGGACTGACCGCCGACCTCCGTCAAGTGACCGGCAATCCTGCCACGCAAGCGCAGATGCGCGACACCGTTGCCAACCTCGATGCAACGATGCAAAAGGCGAACTCACTGCTCGGAAGCTTGGGAGGCACGAGCAACGTCTATGGCATCGATACCGGCGCAACGCCCTATCCGAGCCCGCCGCCCGGCGCCTCGCCGGTACCGCTGCCGTTCCCACCCGCGCAGCCCTCGCCATTCCCTCACTCGGGCGGCGTCACCGGCGGTTTTCATCAAGGCTTGGGTTCGTACGTGCGCAATCTCTATGCGCTGCAATTTCGCTTCAGCGGACTCAGCAAGCAGAACGTCGTTGGTCCGAGTCCGATCCTCACGGGCGATCGCGGTCCGCAAACCGATTTCAACGTGATCCTGCTCCCGCTGAGCAGCGTCTCGCTCTTCGCCGGAGCGAACGACATCGGGACCTCGACCACCACGTGGAATCTCGCTGCGGTCCAGCGGATGGCGCCCGGCGTCCATCTCGGCCTCGGGGTGCTCTATTCGCAGTTCGGCGTGTTGGGTTCGTTTTACGAACCGCACGAAAAGGTCGGACTCGAAGCGCGGCTGTACGATCCGCGCACGCCGACACTCGATGCATATCTCAATGCGAAAGTGACACCGTTCTCGAAACTGTTTCTCGGTGGACGCGATCTGACGCACCCCGATCGCCGGTTCGTTTACGGCCTACAGTTGCAGTTCTGATACCGATATCCGACCGCTCGCGAGGCTCCCCGTTCTTTGCGGGCGCGACCTATCTGCTTATCGCTTTGAACGTTTGGGCATTCGTGCGCGAAGCGCAGGCGCCCAAC
>JAFAIW010000037.1 GCA_019236495.1 Vulcanimicrobiota bacterium
CGAGTTCAATTTGCGCCACCGCCGGAGGTTTCTTCGATTCTCCTTGTGGTGGCTTTCATCGCGCTCGTCGCAGCGTTTGCCGGCTTTCATCTCGGCCGCCGTGCAATCATCGGAGGGGCTACGGTGCTCGCCGTCGCGGCGCTCGGGACGACCGCGCTAGCATTTGTTCCCCATTACACGCCGGGAATTCAGACGTGTCACGCCGGGTTCATGATAAACGACGGGTACGTCGTGCCGTTTACATCGAAGTCGGCGCGCTGACGCCGATCAATCCGAGCACCGACGCCAAGACTTGTTGCGCGGCGATGCTCAACCCGAGGCGCGCGAGGCGCGTGTCGCGGTCCTGCTCCAGGATGCGGCAGTGCGTGTAGAATTGGTGGAAATCCGAAGCGACCTCGCGCGCGTAGTGTGAGAGCCGTTGCGGGGCGAGCTGTTCGACGGTGGCCGCGACAACGCGCGGAAACTCGTCGAGCCGGCGCGCGAGCGCCAGCTCCGCCGGATGCTCCAGCTTCTCCAGCGTCGCGCCGCGCGCGGCGTCGTCCACGTCGCTCGCGGCCGCATTTTTGAAGACCGACGCGATACGCGCGTGTCCGTACTGGACGTAGAACACCGGATTGTTGTTGCTCTGCTCTTTGGCGAGCTCGAGATCGAACTTCAGAGGCTGGTCGGGTGCGAGCATCACAAAGAAGAACCGCGCTGCATCGACTCCGACTTCGTCGATGATCTCGTCCAGCGTCACGATGTTCCCGGCACGCTTGCTCATGCTCACCTGCTCGCGCCCGCGCATCAGCGTGATCTGCTGCGAAATCAGCACGTCGAGCTGATCTTTATGCCCCAGCGCGTCGGCGACGCCGCGAATCCGCCCGATGTAGCCGTGGTGATCGGGGCCGAGAATGTCGATCGTGTAGTCCGAACGTTGAAGCTTTTCGTAGTGGTAGGCGACGTCCGCGCCGTAGTACGTGGTGCGTCCGTCGGAACGCACCAGCACGCGATCCTTATCGTCACCGAACCGCGTCGCTTTGAACCACAACGCCCCTTCTTGCTCGTACGTGTAGCCTCGCTCGCGCAAGCGTTCCAAGTCCGCCTTGACGCGGCCGCTTTCGTGCAGCTCCTTTTCGCTTTGCCAGTGATCGTAATGCACGCCGAAACGCTTCGCCGTCGCCTCTTGTTCGGCAACGATGCGGTCGCGCCCGAATTTCATGAAGTGCGGGAGCCACTCGGATTCCGGCGCACTTTCCCACCGCTCGCCGTCCGCATCGCGAATGGCTCGCGCGATGGGGATCAAATACTCGCCCGGGTAGCCGCCTTCCGGAAGCGGATAACTCGGGTTGGTTGCTTGCCGGTAGCGTGCGTACAGCGAGCGCGCGAGCGTTTCCATTTGCGCGCCTTCGTCGTTGATGATCCATTCCGTGAACACGAAATGCCCGCGGGCTTGCATGGCGTTCGCCAGCGTCTGCCCGATGGACAGCGTGCGACCTTGCACCACCACGAGCGGTCCGGTGGGATTTGCGCTGCCGAATTCCAGACTGATGCGTTTGCCGCTCGGCCCGCATCGCCCAAACTCTTTTCCTTCGCGTAAGATGCGCGCGACGCTATTTTGCCAGCACCGCGGCGCAAGGCGAACGTTGATGAAGCCGCCGGCGGGCTCGATGGCCGCGAACAACTCGTGCCGCAAAACGCCACTCTTTTGCAGAAGTTGAACGAGGTGCGCCGCGACCTCGGGCGGCGACTTCTTTACGATTTTCGCCAAGCCGAAGGCCGCACTCGTTGCAAAATCGCCGAATTCCGGGCGGCGAGGTGCCTCGATCGGCACGTCGGCGCTCGTGACCCTACCGTATTCCTCGATCGCCGCGCGGACCGCCGCGCCGAAATTCTCCAGCGCGCGCTCGGGTAGCGCGAATTCCTCAGTGGTGGTAGGGCTCATTGCGGCCGATCTTCGCCGCGCGATACAGCTGTTCCAGCACAAGAGCGCGCGCCCACTCGTGCAGCAACGTCAGGCGCGACAGCGACCACACGACGGTCGCCCGCGCGCGTAACGCCTCGGACGAACCGTACGTTCCCGCCACGACGAAGGTCAAGCGGCTCGTGCCCTGGTCTGCCGCGAGCTTCAATCGTTGTGCGAACTCCTCGCTGCTCAACTCCTCGCCGTTTCGATCGAGCAACCATACCGTTTCGCCGTCGGGCAGCAACTTCAAGATGCGTTCGCCTTCGGTCGCGATCGCCGCTCGCGGATCGGCTCCATCGGCTGGTTTGACCTCGACCATATCGATATGAAAGTACGGGCGCAGGCGCGCGCCAAAATCCGCCACCGCCGCGGCGACGTAGCGTTCGCGAAGTTTGCCGACCGCAATCACGCGCACGTTCACGGCGCACGTGTTCTGGCGAAGACGTCTCCCTCCCGGCGTTCCACGGCTCCGTCGAGCTCCAGCATCGTCAAGCGTGCGATGACCGCGGCCGGCAACGCGCCGCTCGTTTCTATCAGCGCGTCGAGCGATTGCGGGTCCGAATCGAGCAGCTTCAGCAGCGTCGAACCCAAAGGGTCGGAAGCGGGCGCGCGCAGCGGAAGGGCGGGAGCGGCGCACAGCCGGAGCGCTTCGAAGACGTCGCCCGCGTGGCGCGCGAGCGTTGCGCCGTCGCGAATGAGCGCGTTGCAACCGGCCGCGGAGGCGCGATCGACGTCGCCCGGAATCGCCAGAACGGGAATTCGCCCGGCCGCCCAACCGGCGGTGTTCAAAGCGCCGCTGCGGGCGGGCGCTTCGACGACGAGGACGACGTCCGCAAAGGCTGCGACCACGCCGTTGCGTTCGAGAAATTGATTGGGATATGCGCGACAATCGGGCGCGTACGGCGAACACACCGCGCCGCCGCGCGCGACGATGCGCGAAGCCAACTCCGCATTGCGCGGCGGGAAGAGACGGCGATGTCCGCTGCCGAGCACGGCAATCGTCACACCGTCGCCGTCGAGCGCGCCGAGGTGCGCGGCGGTGTCGATTCCGAGTGCCAGTCCGGAGACGACCGTCACCCCGCGGCGCGCAAGTGCCGCGGCCGTCTGACGAGCGAGGGAGCGACCGCCCGATGAGGCGGCGCGGGTCCCGACGATCGCAGCGCAGGGCGCCCGCAGCCCTGCGAGCGTGCCCGCGACGTAGAGCCCGGGCGGCCCGGACGGCAAACCAGCCGGGCGAAGCGCCGCGATTTCGGCCCACTCCATGAAGGCCGGCCCGCCGTTCTCCACGTGGGGCAATCCCGCGGACCCCCGGCGCCCGCAAGGGGCGCCCGCAGGGGGAAAGTGCGGGCACCGTGGGAATAACCGGCCCAACCAGCGGTCGCAAGGGGCTTTTGGAGGGACTTACCGTGGCAGCTCAAGCGTATTGCGTGAAGTGCAAGACCAAGCGCGAAATGAAAGACGCGGTTCAGATCACCATGAAGAACGGTCGCCCCGCGACTGAGGGCAAGTGCCCCCAGTGCGGCACGAAGATGTTCAAGATCGGAGCCGCCTCCTAGCAATTTGCCGGGCATACCGGTTGTGGCTTATAATGGAAAGACCCACTAGATGTGGGTCTTTTCGATTAAGAGGGGCTGCCGCTGAACTGTCCCACCTGTCGCAAGAGCGAGACACGCGTGGTCGACTCTCGCGACGACGAGAACGTGGTCCGGCGCCGGCGCGAATGTCTGGACCCGCGCTGTAAGCACCGCTTTACCACCTACGAGCGGATGGAAGCCCCGCGCCTCTTCGTGGTCAAAAAAGACGGACGCCGCGAGCAATACAGTCGTGAGAAAGTCTTGAACGGCTTGCGGCGCGCGTGTGAGAAGCGGCCCGTGTCGGAGAGCCAGCTGGAAGCGGTCGCTTCCGATCTGGAACGCGAGCTGTTTTCGCGCGGCGAAAGCGAGGTGCCGGTCGTTACGATCGGCGAGAAATTGATGGAAGCGCTCAAGGCCCTCGACAAGGTCGCCTACATTCGCTTCGCCAGCGTCTACCGGTCGTTCGACGTGGAGAACATTCAAGAAGAATTAGCAACGCTGCTTGCTAAGTGATTCGCCGCATGGCCTTCGACGAGCCCAAGACGATTCGCGTTCCGATTCTGCGCCTACCGGAAGCCGACGGCTTGCCGTTGCCGGCATACATGTCCGGCGCCGCCGCCGGCGCGGATCTGTGCGCCGCGATTCTCGATGACGTAGCGATTGCGCCGGGCGCGCGCGCGCTGGTACCCACCGGCTTTGCGATTGCGCTTCCCGAAGGCTACGAAGCGCAAGTACGGCCGCGAAGCGGGCTCGCGCTGCGCAGCGGCGTTACCTTATTGAACGCTCCCGGTACGATCGATGCGGACTATCGCGGGCCGATCAACGTCATTCTGGCGAATTTTGGTTCGGAGCCGTTCATCGTAAAGCGCGGCGATCGTATCGCGCAACTCGTCGTCGCTCCCGTAAGCCGCGCTCACTTCGTCTTGACGGAGTCTCTCGACGAAACCGAGCGGCAAAGCGGCGGCTTCGGATCGACGGGCGTAGCGCATGCCCTTCGACAAGCTCAGGACGGGCTAAAAAACTGAACGTTTACATCGTCGGTGAAGGTGCGGTCGGAACCTACCTCGGCGATCTGCTACGCAGTGCGAACGTCACAGTTGCATACGCGCCTCGCGAACTCGAGGACGTAACGCCCTTCGACGCCGACGTCGCTATCGTCGCCGTGAAGTCATACGATACCGAATCCGCCGTCGAGACGTTGCGCAAGGGAGTTTCCTTTCCGCAGAAGTGCGTCTTCGTCACGCCGCAAAACGGAGTCGGCAACGAGGAAAAGCTGGCGGCGGCGTTCGGCGCCGACAACATCGTCGCGGCCGCGCTGACCGTGCCGGTGGGTCGCGATCGCGACGGCCACGGCGTGCCCACGCACGAAGGCGGTCTCGGATTCGCACCGGTCGGCAACGCGGCCTACAATTGGCTTTGGGCGACGTTCGCGAGCACCTCGCTGCCGGTCAAAGTTTTTAGCGACTATCGCGCGCTGAAATGGTCGAAGCTCTCGTTGAACATGGTGGCAAATGCGTCGTGCGCGATTTTGAACGTCTTGCCGAACCGGCTGGTGCACTACGAGCACGTCTTCACGCTGGAAATTCGCGCAATTCGAGAGATCCGCAACGTCATGTTGAAGATGGGCTTGACGCCGATCGATCTCCCGCGATATCCGGTGCGGCGGCTACAGGCGACGGCGACGTTGCCCAGCCCAATCGCGCGCGCGCTCTTGGGAAACCGCATTGCCGGCGCACGAGGCCGCAAACCACCCTCGCTTTTGCAAGACCTGCGCGCTAACAAGGCGGCCACGGAAGTCGACGTGCTGAACGGCGCGGTGGCGGCGGCAGGAGACCGGCTCGGCGTCCCGACTCCCGTCAATCGCGTCTTCACGCGCGTGCTGGACGACATCGCGCATATGCCGCAACTCTGGGCGAAGTATCGCGAGCGGCCCGACGTCCTCGAGGCCGAAGTGCGCGCCGAGATGAAACGCACCCGCGCCCTATCCAAAGCTTGAGGAACCGATGCGACATCCGAACGTGCCCGAATCGTTGGAAGGCTGGTGGATTCTCCACCGCATGTTTGCTTTCGACCGGCGTGCCTTCGAGGCACTCTCGGCGAAGAAGCGCGAGAAGTACACGGCCGAGGCGGTGGATGCGTTCCTAAGCCTCGAAAACGACGATGGTGACGTCGGGTTGGTGCAGCTCATCGGCCATAAAGCCGACTTCATGCTCACGCACTATGCGCGAGCCTTCGATACCTTGGCGACCGCGCAAACGCTCGTCGATAAGCTCGAGCTCTTTGCATACTTCGTTCCGCGCACATCCTTCGTCTCGGTTTTGGAATTGGGTTTGTACGAAGCGACCGCCAAAATTCACGCGGACTTGGAATCGCGGGGGCTCAAGCCGCATTCAAACGAATGGAACGCCGCGTTCGACGCGCTCCTGCGCGAACAAGAGCGCAACCCGCGCAATGCGGGACGGTTGTGGGCGAAAATTCCACCGCGCCGGTATGCGTGCTTCTATCCGATGGACAAGAAACGGGGAGATACCGCCAACTGGTACATGCTGCCGTATGAAGAGCGCGCACGCTTGATGCTCGAGCACGGAAAGATCGGCCGAACCTTCCACGGCCTGGTCACGCAAGTCATCTCGGGATCGATCGGGTTCGACGATTACGAATGGGGCGTCGATCTTTATGCCGACGATCCGCTGGTCTTCAAGAAACTGATCTACGAGATGCGCTTCGACGAAGCCAGCGCGCGGTATGCGCTCTTTGGAGAGTTCTACAGCGGCGTGCAGTTTTCGCTCGATCAACTCGGGGTCTACCTCGACGGATCGCGCCTCCCTACGCTGGAACTTACACGAGAGAGTGTAGGCGACGCTTCCTCAGACGAGCGACCCTTCGAGGCCCGCTAGCGCGGGCACCTCAGGGTGACAACATGATCGTTGCGCAAATTACGGACCTGCACGTCAAGCGCAAGGGACACCTCTTGCATCATATGATCAACACCGCGAAATCGTTGCGTCGATGCGTGGAGCGTCTCAACGAACTCGACCCTCGTCCCGACGTGATCGTCGCGACGGGCGATCTCACCGAGAGCGGAAAGCGCAAAGAATACGCGCGCCTGCGCGACGTGCTCGAGCGTTCGGAAATTCCGGTCTACTTGATGCCCGGCAATCACGACGATCGCGAGCGCTTGCGCGACGCCTTTCCGGATCATGCCTATCTGCCGGAACGCGATGCGCCTCTCAGCTACGTGCTCGAGTCCTTTCCCGTGCGAATCGTCGCCCTGGACAGCACCGACCCGGGATATCGGGGGGGCTGCTTCGACGAACAACGGGAACGGTGGCTGCGAGCGCGGTTGCGTGAAGCACCCTCCCGCCCGACCTTTCTCTTCATGCATCATCCGCCGTTTTTGACGGGAATCCGTCAGCTCGATAACGACCCGTACCGGCGCGTCGAGGTGCTTGGGGAAGTCGTACGCGCGAATCCCCAAATCCAGCTGGTCGGGGCCGGACACATTCATCGCGCCATGCAAGTGCGCTGGCAAGGAACGATGGCGTGTACCGCCCCGTCGACCGCGCATCAGATCGTGTTGGAGCTGCGCGAGAAACAGCCATTGGGAATGACGCTCGAACCGCCCGGGTTCCTGTTGCACGTTTGGGATCCGGATTACGGAACCGTAACGCACGTCTGCGCGACGGAACGCTTCAAGACCCGCTGGCTGTAGCCGCGCGTTTGAGCGGGATCCATGCCCTCGCGCGGGTGCGGACGGGCACGATCACCAGTCCGAACACGTAGCCCGTGCGGGTCGGCTTTCGCACGTGGATGCCGTCGTGGTCCGACCCGCAGAGTTCGTAGCCCCAGCGCCGCGCGGCCGCAACCGACGCGAAGAGCGGTCCGTTCACGGCCGCCCGCCGCTCCAGCGTTGGGTTTCGATTGCGTTGCGCAGCCACACGACCGCGAGGGCGAAACCGAACGGAGTTTCTTTGCGAACGAGAATGCCGTCATTGGTTCTGTCGTAGACGTGATAGCCGGCGCGAAGCGCCGTGTCTACCGATCCGAATGTTACGATGCCTGCCATGGTTGTTTACCTCCACGAACAGGGTAAGGCGGTGCCGTTGCGAGCCGCGTTGCTTTGGCAGGGAGTCGATGGCTATCTGTAGCTATCAGCATTGCACGTGAGCGAATGGGGCCCGCGCGCCGCGAAAGAAGCGGCGCTGCGCGAGATCGAGGAACACTTGAGCGTCGACCCCGACCTGTTAAGTTTGCGTTTCGATCGCGCGTGCATCTGGGACGAACTCGATCGGATCGACGACGCCAAAAACGGGTATCTCGACGTTCTCCAGCGTCAAGCCGATCATTTCGGGGCGATGAACAATCTCGGCACGCTCCTCTATCGGCTCGGAATGAAGCTGGAAGCGTGTGCGATTTACGCCGAAGCCATCCGGCGTCATCCGGAAAACCCGATCGCGTACATCAATCTTGCTAACGCATACGTGGCCTTGTCCCAGTTGCACGCGGCCAAGCAGATGTACGAATTCGCGATCGAGCGCGATCGCGAAAATCACACCGCGCATCAAGGGCTTGGAGACGTACTGTCGCGTCTCGGCGACGAAGATGCCGCCGCGCCGCATCGCGAAAAGGCCTTCAAACACCGGCCGGTCACCGTCTCGACATACTACGGCGAAGGCGCGCCGATCGACGTGCTGTTGCTCTTTTCCGCGATCGGCGGGAATCTCTTCGCGGAAGATTTTTTCGATCCGCGGGTTTTTCGGCAACATCGGTTGGCGGTTGAGTTTTTCAATAACGAGGCCCCGCTGCCGCCGCATGCGATCGTCTTCAATTCGATCGGCGACGCGGATCGCTGTGCGTATGCGCTGAGCTTGGCTGCCGCAATCGTGGCTCGCACCGAAGCGCCGGTGATCAATCCGGTGCTGGCGGTCCTCGCATCGACGCGGGTCGAGAATGCCCGCCGTTTTGGGGTTCTCGACGGCGTGATCGCTCCGCGCACGGTGTTGACGGCACGAGCGCGCCTCGAGGGCGAAGACGGGATCGCACACTTGCAGGAACTGGGCATGCGTTTTCCGTTGCTCGCGCGTGCCCCGGGTTACCACACGGGACGCCATTTCCTGTTCATCGAAAACCCCGAAGCGCTCGCGCGGCAACTGAGCGGTCTGCCTGGAGACGACATTCTCTTGATTGAGTTCGTCGACACGCGCGGCGACGATGAAAAGTTTAGGAAATATCGGGTCATGTTCGTCGATGGAAGCCTCTACCCGCTGCACGCCGCCATTTCGCGTCATTGGAAAGTGCACTATTTCAGCGCCGAGATGACATCGTCGGCCCCGCATCGCGCTGAAGATGCGACATTTCTGAACGACATGAGCGCCGTCGTCGGACCCCTCGGGATGCGCGCGCTCGAAGGGATTGCCGAGGAAGCGGGGCTCGACTACGGCGGAATCGATTTTGGGCTGGCGCCCGACGGACGAATCGTGGTGTTCGAAGCGAACGCCACGATGGTCGTTCCTCAGCCGCCGCCCGGCAGCGAGTGGGACTACCGGCGGGACGCCGTCGCGCAAATCAATAACGCCGTGCGCGAGATGGTTCGGTCGCGAGCGAGGGTGCCGACATGATGCAGCGGTTTTCGCGCACCGAGGTGCTGGCGGTGCTGGTAATCATGGTGCTCGCGGGCTTGCCGTTAGCGGTCTGGCTCGACCTGCAATACATTACCGAGAGCGCCCTACGCCATCAAGCGGGCGACTTGAATTCGGTGATCTCGGGCATTCGTGGTTTTTACGCCAGCGACGTGGTTGGACGCGTTCTCACGGCCAACGGGGCGAAGACGACCGTGCGGCACGATTACGAGCTGCATCCCGGCGCGATTCCGATTCCGGCAACGTTCTCGCTGGAACTCGGCCGCGTCGTGAGGGAGCAGCAGGGCAACATCGCTTACAAGTTCGAGTCCGACTATCCGTTCAAGGGACGCGCACCGCATCAGATGGACGGTTTCGAGGTTGCGGCGTTGCAATCACTGCGCGCGCAGCCCAATCAGCCGCCGATCACGGACGTGAGTGTCAACGGATTGGTAACGACCGTACGCTACGTTTCGCCGGTCATCATGGGCGCGACATGCGTTGCCTGCCACAACACGCATCCGCTCAGTCCCAAGCGGGATTGGAAAGTCGGCGACGTTCGCGGCATTCAAGAGCTCGAGATAAGCCAACCGATCGTTACGAACTTCTTTTCTTTTCGCTTCTTGCTGCTCTATTTGATCGTGGCGGGGGTGCTTGGCTTCAGCTTTATTCTCTTACAGCGACGGCAGAATGCCGCGATCGCTCACATCAATTCGGAACTCGAGCGTAACAACGAATTCTTGGCGTCGATCTCTGCCAAGATTTCGAAGTATCTCTCGCCGCAGATCTACAACAGCATTTTCAGCGGGCAAACGGAGACCACGATCCACACGACGCGCAAGAAGCTCACGATTTTTTTCTCCGACATCAAGGACTTTACCGCGACCTCCGAGCGGCTCCAGCCCGAAGAACTGGCGGCGCTGCTCAACGAGTACCTCACGGAGATGTCGACAATCGCACTGCGGCACGGGGGCACGATCGACAAATTCGTGGGAGATGCGATCTTGGTGTTTTTCGGCGACCCCGAGAGCCGCGGCGTGCCTGAAGACGCGCGGGCGGCGGTGTTGATGGCGATCGAGATGCAAGGGCGCCTTCGGGAGCTGAATGAGGCGTGGCAGCGCCGCGGCGTCGAGAAACCTTTTGCGGTTCGAATGGGGCTGAACACGGGATTCTGCAACGTCGGGAACTTCGGTAGCCACGACCGGATGGATTACACGATTATCGGTGCGGAGGCAAACTTAGCGGCCCGGCTGCAATCAATTGCCGAGCCGGGCCACATCGTCTTGAGTTACGAAACGTACGCGCTCGTGCGCGACGTTGTGCGAGCCCGCGCGCTACCGGGGATTCACGTCAAGGGCATTAGCCGCGAAGTGATCCCGTACGCGGTCGACGGGCTCGTGGGCGACGCACCCGCGGCGACCGTCGAGCACCACGCCGACGGCTTGGATTTGAGGCTCGACGCGAATGCAATGGATGCCGAATCAAAGGAGCGCGCGCGCTCCGCGTTACGCGAAGCGCTCGACGCGCTCCATTGACGAAAGCTTAACGCCGCCGGCCTTTGCCGCGAGCGGGCGCCTTACGCGCAACCTTTTTAGCGCCGGCCTTCTTGCGGGCAGGTGCGGCCTTCTTGCGCGATCCGCCGCGCTTCGACATGACGGCGTCTTTGAGCGCTTTGGCGGGGATGAATTTGAAGACGCGCTTTGCGGGGATCTTGACCGGTTCGCCGGTTGCGGGATTGCGACCGATGCGGGCCGCGCGATCGCGCACCTTGAACTGGCCGAATCCCGGAATCTTGACCGGATCGCCCGAAATGACTGCCTCCTGAATATCCTCGAAGAGGCCATCGACGAGTTCCAGCGCTTCCTTCCGAGACATCTCCCGCCGATCCATGATCGCAAGAGCCAAATCTACCTTATTCATCTGTTCCTTTCGTCCGCCGCCCACAGCATGCGGGCAGGCGCGTTCCTGCGCGATTTCAAGGGGCTTTTTCGGCCTTTTTGTAGAGAATCTTGCATGGAATTAGGGAATTTCAAAGACTAATGGCCACCATCAAGCGGGTCGAAAATCAGATCGCACACGTCGAGGGATTCGACGTCATCTTCATCACCGAAGACGGCCGCGACGTACGCGGCGACCGTGCGGGCATTCCCGGATACGCAAGTCGCTTCGAAAATGCCGCGCCCGGAAGGATGACGGTCGAAGGCTGGAAAGAGCGGCGTTTTCGTCCCGTGTATCCCGGATTCGAAGTAGAAGTGATCATGGCCGACGGTGCGCACGCGCGCGGCAACGTGCGTCTCGAGACGGTGCGCAGTTCGTACGAGGCACGCGAGTAGCGTCGCGCTACTTCGCGAAACCCTGCGCTTTCATCCACTCGTAGAATTCGTCGATCCAAAGGTCGCTGCTCGTGCCTTTTTTGCTCATTCCAAATCCATGCCCGCCCGCGGAATAGACGTGAATCTCCGGTGTGTTTCCGGCCGCGCGTAAGGCGTCGTAGAATCGCACGACACCGTCGAGTGCGACGGTATCGTCTTGCGCCCACGCCATGAAAATCGGCGGGAGGTTCGCGGGTACTGCCGGCATCACGCCAAAGGGTGCGCCGTAGATGAGCCCAACGAAGTTTGGCCGAGCCGCGGTGTCCGGCTGCAACAGTGCGCCGCTCGCCACCATGCCACCCGCCGAGAAGCCCAGAAACCCAACTCTACTCGTCAAAATGTGCCACTGCACGGCGTGCCGCCGGATGACTTTGACTGCCTGAATGCCATCGGCGATGCCGTACTTACACGCGGCGTCCATATCCAGATCTTTAGGAATGCCTTCGGACTTCTTTTCGAGGATGCGATACTTGAGAACGAAAGCCGCCACGCCGCGTTGTGCGAGCCAGCGCGCGACGTCGTTTCCTTCGCGGTCGAGAGAAAGCGCAACGCAATAGCCGCCGGGGGCGATGATGACCGCGGTTCCGGTCGCTCGACCTTGTTCCGGAAAAAACGGCGTAATGGTAGGTTGCGTCACGTCCAACGCAACGGTCCCAATCGGCGTGTTCGGGACGATTTGCTCGTGCTGCGTCCACGATTCCGTTCCGGGCGGCTGTCCGGGCCAAATCGGAATTGCCTGCGCGAGCAGCAGCACGGCCGAAAACCACGTTCTCACGTTTCGGCGACGGCCGTTTGTACGGGACCTTGCGACGCGTTCTTGAGCCAGTGAACCAAGAAGAACGCGAATGCTCCGATCGGAAGCGAGACAATGAGGATCCACGGCGCATAGGGTGGATAAGCACAGGCCATTCCCGCCGGGGGAAAGCGGATGTATATCGGCTGAAGTGAAGACGCGCCGGTAGTCCAATTCATTTCGAATTGACAAACGCCGATGGTGGTGGCGATCATCCAGAGCCACCTCCACCGGACGTTCGGCAACATCGCGGCCATGACGAGGCTCACCCAGCTCAGGAGACTGACAACTACTACCGCGGTCAGGGCGAGCATTTGAGCCGGCCCCTTGCCCGGCGCAAAGAGACCATTGGTTGATTCGAGGGAACGGTCGAGGCGCGTCACATTCATTCCGTAAAGATGCGGCTCGCCGCTGGTCCACTTGACCGTGACGGATGCAACGGTCCAGTGGGAGGGGTAGCGTAATTCGTAGACGATGTTTGTATCGGTCTCAGAGCTCTGCGTGAACTTATGAAAACCCATCATCCGAATTTGCAGCGGCTTTGCAGTCGATAGCTCCGAAGCCACTTCGTCGAACTTGGATTTGCTTACGGCTTTCTTGACGTCGTCATCGTTCGATGACTTGAGAGAAGGGTCGATCGATTCTTCAAGAAAGGTATAGTCACGTCTTCTTAGGCTCTCGATATATCCGCGCGCAAGAGAGTCGTCTTCAGGCTGCACTATTCTTGTGAACGAAGCGCGAAAGAGGCTCTCGCTCAGCGGATTTGGGATAAGTGTGAACAGCGTATAGACGATACCGAACGCGACGTAAAGTGACGCGACGATCGTCGGCAGTCGACTCAAGAAGCGCTGCACAGGTGTCGAATTCGGCGAAACTTCCCGATAACCGCTACGACGGTGAGCGTTCACGCGGCGCGCGAGTCGAGCCGTTCCAGCGAACGATACTGAATGGCTTCCGCAACGTGTTCGACCGCGATTTCAGCGCTACCGGCGAGATCTGCGATCGTGCGCGCGGCGCGCGCGATCCGGTCGATCGCCCGGGCAGAGAAATGGCGCTTCGCGCATGCCGCCGCGAGCAGTCGCAGCGCCTCGTCGTTCAAGCGGCAATGCGTGCGGACCGCATTTGCCGGTATCTCGGCGTTGCAGAAAAATCCGGATCCGCGATAGCGCTCCTGTTGCACGCCCCGCGCCGCTTCGACCCGACGGCGGATCGTTTCCGAGGACTCGGCCTGTGCGGCTGCGACCATCTCGTCGAACGGAACGCGCCGCACCTCGATCTGAAGGTCGATGCGGTCGAGCAGCGGTCCCGACAGCTTGGCGACATAGCGGGCTACCGCCGCGTCGTCGCAGCGGCATTCCACCGTTTTCGTTCCGCGGTGACCGCACGGACAAGGATTCATCGAGGCGATCAACATGAAGCGTGCGGGATAAGAAAACGTTCCGGCAGCGCGCGCAATCGTGACGCAGCCTTCTTCGAGCGGCTGACGGAGCGTTTCGATGGCCGCTCGATTGAACTCCGGCAGCTCGTCGAGGAACAACACGCCGAGATGCGCGAGCGAGATTTCTCCGGGCTTGGGCACTCCGCTACCCCCTCCGACCAACGCCGCCTGGCTGATGGTGTGATGCGGAAACCGAAACGGCCGCGTGTGAACGATGCCTGCGTCGCCGCGAATCAATCCCGACACGCTGTAGATTTTCGTGACCTCCAGCGCTTCGTCGTTGGTCATCGGAGGCAAGATCGAAGGGAGCCGGCGCGCGAGCATGGTTTTGCCGCACCCCGGCGGACCGACGAACAATGCGTTGTGACCGCCCGCGGCCGCAATCTCGAGGGCGCGTTTCGCGCCGTGTTGCGCGCGAACGTCTTCAAATGACCCATACGACGAGCCGTTCGCGAGCGCAGCAGGCGAACTTGCGCTCGTCATACGAAACCGCGCGCCGTGGCCGAGGACGATCGCAACGGCATCCTGCAACGTCGCAACGCCATAGACGTCGATCCCCTCGATCAACAGCGCTTCATGCGCGTTCGCCGCCGGCACGATCAATTTCGTGAATCCGGCACGGCGCGCTCCGAGGACCATCGGCAAAATCCCGCTGACCGCTTGCAGTTGACCGTCGAGCGCAAGTTCGCCCAGCGCAAGATATTCCTGCAGCGCGAGCCGGTCGAGTTGCTCGTCGATCGCGAGCAATGCAAGCGCAATCGAGAGATCGAACGCGGGCCCTTCTTTGCGAACGTCGGCGGGCGACAAATTGACGAGCAAGCGGCCCGCCGGATACGCGAATCCGGAATTGAAGATCGCCGATCGCACGCGCTCGCCCGCTTCGCGCAACGCGCGATCCGGCAAACCGATGATCGAAAAGTACGGCGTCCCGGGCGCACTGTCGGCTTCGACGCGCACGACGTATCCTTCGATCCCGTGCATCGCGGCCGAGAAGGCGAGTGACAGCACAGTAACGTCCCCTGGAGCGTCCTCTGCGCGCTGCCCCGCACCCGGCAAGCCCCCGCCTCGGGTTCTCCACACGGTGCACAGCCGGCCGGAAAGCGTTTGTGGATAAGGCGCGAATGCTGCGGCAAAAATCGCAACCGCAACCCCCCGCTTTCATGGGGGCTCCTTCAGGAGTTTCGCTTGACAAGACGCCTCTTTGCCGCACTGATCCTCCCCCTCGCGATGGTCGCGTGCACTGCGAAAAACGCCGAAACGTCCTCGACGACGCCCGGCGGCGCCGCCACGAAGACGATCGGGGTCTCCATCCAAGACATGGAAGCGCAATTCTACCAAGACATGGTTTCCGGCATGAAATCGGAAGCCGCGAAGTACGGCTACAACCTGCTCTTGGTCGATGCAAATCGCGATAACGCGCGCCAGCAATCGCAAGTCGAAGACTTCATTTCGAAACGCGTCGATGCGATCGTCCTGACGCCCTACGATTCGCAAGCGATCGGAAGCGCAATCGTGGAAGCGAACGGTGCGAAGATCCCGGTGTTTACCGCCGATATCGCCAACGCTTCGAGTCAAGGGAAGGTTGTGTCGCACGTCGCCTCCGACAACGTACAAGGCGGCGCGCAAGCCGCCAAACTGATGTGCGCGGCCATCAACAAAGTAGGAACGGTCGCCATTATCGACGAGCCGGAGGTGACCAGCGTGCAAGATCGCGTGAGAGGCTTTCGCAGCGGCCCGAAGCAGGATTGTCCGCTCGTC
>JAFAIW010000058.1 GCA_019236495.1 Vulcanimicrobiota bacterium
CGCCATCCATTCGAGGATGTCGGTTGCGGGTGTAATCGGATAGCCGGACATGAAGCGGCAACCTCCGACCAGCGCACCATACGCGATCGCGTCGTTGCCCATCATCAAGAGACGCTCGCCGTCGACGCCTTTTTCGAGACTGTAACCGCTCGGCTTGTCCGCAAAATGCTCGGCGACGTATTTTTCGCCGGCGATGACTGCGCCGACGTTCATCTCGACGACCTTATCGCCTTTGCGCTTCCACAGTGCCGCCACATCCGCGTGCATGATCTCCGCATCCATGCCGACGAGCTTGCCCAGAACGCCAAGCGAGATCGTGTTGCGCACGATCTCGGCTTTGAGCTCTTCTTTGGCAATCTTCGCGAGCGGCACTTCATACCAGTTCACGTCGGAACGCCGAAGGTTGTCCGGAATTTGCTCGGAGGTGTTATCGAAAATGATGAATCCGCCCGGCCGCATCTCCTCGATGTGCGCTTCGACCGCTTCTAAATCGAAGGCAACGAGGCAGTCGACGGCGTCGGCCATCCCGTAATTTGGGCGGCTTTGCGCGCGAATAACGTAATTCGTATGGCCACCGCGGATGCGCGACGGAAAATCTTTGTACGTATAGACTTCGAGGCCCATTCGTTTCAGGACGCCTGCGATCAAATCTCCGGTGGTGAGACTTCCGTCGCCGGCTTGTCCGCCGAACATGATCTCGATGTCGTTGACGATCATGGTTGCTCTGGTTCTGCGCCGGTTCCGGCGGGTCCGCCCCCAGTCGACGCGAAAGCTGACCAAGCGTGGTTGAAATTGACGCGGTATTGCTCTGCGGGCAAGCCGAGTGGACGAACGAAAACCACTACCTTATCAACCTCTACGGCGTCGGCGCGAACGCGGTTTCTGCCGACGGCTCGTTTCCGTGGCCGCTGAAGGCGAGCTGTGGATTGGTCATTTCGGCGGATGGTTCCGACTTTGGTCGCATGGCTCTCATCACCGCCGAGATCATCGAGGAAGACGGCGATAGCCTCGGCGCCTTCACGATTAATTGGGACATTACGCGTCCCCTCAACTACGTACCCGGACTACGTTTTCGACAGGCCTTTCCGACCGATCTGAGCGGTTTTCTCATCCCCGCAACGGGGATTTACTCCGTGAACGTCTCCATCGACGGGCAAGTCAGGCGCGAGACGCCGTTCCTCGTCTATTAACGCAGTGTTGGCCTAGCGAAATGACGGCAGAGATCGCGCAGCCGTGCGACGTGCTCGTCGCCGGCGGTGGAAATGCGGCATTGTGTGCGGCGATCGCCGCAGCCCGCGCGGGGGCGCGCGTACTGATGCTGGAGTGCGCGCCGAAAGAGTTTCGCGGCGGCAACAGCCGGCATACGCGCAACTTGCGCTGCATGCACGATGCCCCGACGGATATCTTGACCGAATCTTATCCAGAAAACGAGTACTTCGACGATCTCATGCGCGTGACGGGCGAAACCGACGAGCAGCTCGCGCGTCTCGTGATTCGCGAATCGGCGTCGTGCCGCGATTGGATGCGGCGGCAAGGCGTGCGGTTCCAGCCCGCGCTCACTGGAACGCTGCACCTTTCGCGCACCAATGCGTTCTTTCTCGGGGGCGGGAAGGCGCTGGTGAACGCATACTACCGCGCCGCGGAAGCGCTGGGTGTGCAGGTGCTCTACGGTGCCGAAGTGCGCGGGCTCGAGATCCGCGACGGCCGGTTTGTTTCAGCCAGCGTCAAGACCGGAAGCGGCATGCAGCACATCGGCGCCAAAGCGTTCATCGCCGCGGCGGGCGGCTTTGAGTCGAATTTGCGCTGGCTGCGTGAAGTCTGGGGTCCGGCCGCGGATAACTTTCTCGTGCGCGGAACGCCCTACAACATGGGCTACGTGCTGCGTGCGCTCATCGAAGGCGGTGCGACGCCGATCGGCGATCCGACGCAGTGCCACGCGGTTGCGATCGACGCACGTTCTCCGCGATTCGACGGCGGCATCGTCACCCGTCTCGACTGTGTGTCGCTCGGAATCGTCGTCAACAAATCCGCCCGGCGCTTTTACGACGAGGGTGAAGACTTTTGGCCGAAGCGCTATGCAATTTGGGGACGCCTGGTCGCGCAGCAGCCGGACCAAATCGCATTCGCAATCGTCGATGCGAAAGCGCAAGGCAAGTTCATGCCGTCGGTCTTTCCG
>JAFAIW010000203.1 GCA_019236495.1 Vulcanimicrobiota bacterium
GTCAGCGCGAACGTCGTGCGCGCCCCGCCGAGAGTGTAGCGATTCGCCGTCGCATACGAGAGGGCGAGTATCGCAACGAACGCGCCGGTTTCACCCCAGTCGCGTCCCGCCTTCACCTTCAGCGGACCCATTGTATGCGAATTTGCAGGCGTTTCGTGACACCGTAGTCGCCAAATTGGCTCAATCCGGCGATTCCGTACCCAAGGCCGAACTTCCAGTATGCGTTTTCCCACCAATTGAGGCCGAGGTAGCCTAAGCCCATGTTGCCGCCCTGAATCGTTCCGCCGTTGAGATTGTCGCGCGAAAAGCGTACCACGAACTCATATGCGCCGGAAGGCTTTTTCGGGATGATCCGCAGTCCGTAACCAAGGTTGCGATCGTACGCCGCGTCTCGCCCGTGATGGCCCATGCAAGTTCGGCGTAGTATCCAAAGAACACCGGGTTTTGCGAAAGCGGGGCGTTCACCCAAGCTTTGGAAAACTCCGAGTACAACGAAATCGGCTTCGTTGTCGCGACGAGCTCGTAGTTCAGCTCGTTCGCATAGTTCCCCGTGAAGCTGCCGGTGTCGACGAAATTGGGTGCGATATCGGACTCCGGCTTCCCGCGAAAGCGGAGTTTTCCGTATGTATTGCCGACGTAGCGATAATCGACGCCGAGGTGCACCCACTCCGCGTTGTCACCCGTAATGTACGGAACTCCCGTAAGTCTTGCCGTCGTTTGGCTTCCGTCGTAGTAGAACGGATACCATCCTAATGCCCACGTCATGCGCTGTCCCAGGGCGGTGTTCGTCAGCTTTACTCCGACGGCACGGGACAAGAAGAACGGGCTGAGCACGCGCTCTTGCTGCGGAAGATTGGCGGCAAGTGCCGCCATTTCGTAGACGAACGTCTCCTTTTGTTTGCCGATCGTGAGGAGTCCAATCGGGGATTTGTAGGCAAGGTACAGATCGTAGATACTGAAGAGCTGATCGGGCGGCGTTACAAAGCCGTTGTAGTTGGGCGCGAAGTACCAATAAAAGTTCTTACTGATATTCTGGGTCAACACCACGCGCGCCGCTCTGAGATCAGCTTGACTCGCGACCGTGCCGACCTGAGAGACGCTCGTCGGCGTTTGCGAGAACATCGTGTAGTCGCCGATCCCGGCAAACCCGATCTTCACGCGGTGGTCGACGCTCTCGGCCTCGGGCGCAGGCGATGACGAAGGCACCGCCGAGTGTTGCGTGTTCGGCACGTCCTGAGCGAAGACCGGCGGCACGACCGACAGAGCGAGCAAGCACCCAATGAGCGGCGCGGCCATTTTCCGCATAGCGCTAGCCTACCGCGTTTTGCTACGGCTTGGTATCCGAAAATTGTAGGGACATTTTCAGCCGACGACGAGTTGGAGAAAATCGTCGGCGACGCCGCAATCGCCGCTGAAATGCCGGCGCGCTTCTTCTGCCAGCGCGTCCGGCGGAATGCCGCTGCCGTAGTGCGTGAGCACCAATTGCTCTACCCCCGCTTCACGCGCCATCAGCGCCGCCTCGCGTGCCGAGCAATGCCCGCGCATTCCGGCTTCCGTTTCGTACGGGCCGAGTGTCGATTCGCACAAAAAGAGGTTGCAGCCCTTGGCGAGTTTGACCACGTCTTCGCTGGGCGCGGTGTCCGCGCTGTAAATCATCGAGGTGTTGCTCAGTTCGGCCCGCACCGCGAAGGTTTCGATGTAGTGCACCGTCCGGCTAAACGAAAGTTTCAGGCCCTTGATCTCGACCGGAGTCTTTTCGTCATAGATGCGGATGTTGAACACCTCGTCGAGGAAATCCGACGGCCCCTCGGGCGCGAACGCGCTCACCAAAGTGCGAAGCATCGCCTCGCCGCTCGGCGGCAAATAGAGATCCAGCTTACCGTGGCGGCGCAGCGAGCCGTACTTGAGCGCATAGCGAAGCGGCACGATGTCCAAAAAGTGGTCGGCGTGCATGTGCGTAACAATCACTGCGTCGATCCGGTGGTAGTCTACGAATTGGCGCAGATTCGCAAACGCGCCTGACCCGAGATCGAAGATCACGGTCGCCTGTCCGGCTTGCAACAGATAACAGCTGCACGCACGGTTCGGCCGAGGTATCGAAGAACTCGAACCAAGGACCGTCAGGCGAAGGCGACTGCTGGCTAAGATATCGATGAAAGCACCTCTTCCGCGTGACCCTCAACCGAAACTTTCGGCCAAACCTTTTTGACGACACCATCCGGCGTGATGAGAAACGTCGATCGCTGCACGCCTTTTGACACTTTACCGTACATGTTCTTTTCGACTATTACTCCAAATGCGTTGCATAATTTTGAGGATACGTCGGCGAGCAGTGGAAACGGGATGTCATACTTCTTTTTGAATTTTTGATGGGACTCGACGGAATCGCGGCTGGCTCCCACGACCAGTGCGTGTTTCGCTTTGAATTTTGTGATTGCGTCGCGAAACTGCGACGCCTCGTTCGTTCAACCTGGTGTGTCGTCTTTTGGATAGAACCACAACACCACGGTCTTGCCGACCCACTCCTTGGTGTTGAAAGTGCGTCCGGAATCATCCGTGACGTCGACAAACGGCAGCTTCTCGTTTTGCTCCAGCATGCGCTCCTCACGTCGCTACGAACCTGCGCTCGGTAATCGATTCCTCGCTCTTGGGCTGCCGCGCATTCGACCGGAATTGCGAGAGCGGTACGATGAAGAGCAGCCGGTCGTAGGGCTTCATTTCGGCAAAGTCGTGAAGAGCGACCAAGTTCCCTTCTCGCCAGACGTACAGCGGAATGCAGAACTTTGCCGGCGGCGGCGCGGGCACGGCCCCTTGGAGGCGCTCGCCGACGTTGTAATCCTCGCCGTCGAAGCTGATGCGCCCACGCGTTCCCGGAAAGCGCGAAAGCCCGGCAATGGCGGGCGCCGTCAGTTCGGTCGTCGAGAACGAGGTCGTGAGCTGGAACTGCCTGCCGATCGAGTGCGCGAAGGCCGGCTCCTGAACTCGTAGCACGACGTTCAAATTCGGGTTTCGCGAACGCGCACCGAGGGCCACCTCGAGGTTGAGTGTATCGCTGTCGGTGTTGGCGACGAGGCTCTTCGCGTTGTCCAAATCGCAGAACCCGAGCGTGACGTCGTTCGTCGCGTCGCCCGTCAACAGATCGATGGAGCGGTCTCGCGCGCGTTCGATCAGCAGGCTGTCGGGATTCATTTCGATGACGACCACGCGTTGGTCCATCCGCAGCAGATAGTCGATCACCCGCGTGCCGACTTGACCCGCACCGCACACGACGACGTGATCGCGCGCGCGAATGCGCCGCAAACCCTGCAATGCGGTAATCTGCGCCCGGTTCAGTGCGGACGTCACAGATGCGATGAAAACGCCGGAGATGATCAGGCCGCCAACCATGATCACCATCGACCCGATGTAAGAATGCCAAGGCCCTTTGTTGGTAACGGCAGAGATATCGCCATAACCCGTGGTCGTCATCGTCGTCATCACGAAATATGCGGCCGAAATCGGATCGAGCTTTAGCGCCCACGCAAAATAGAACGTCGCAATCACGTACAGAGCCGCGCCACCCAAAAAGATCTTGAGTAAGATCGGTTCGACCCGTTTCAGACCGCGCGCAAAATCGCGCCAGCCGCGTGTCAAGCTGGTGCGCCGCACGTTCTTGCTGGAATCCTGCGCGGCGCGCGGCCACGAATCGCGCAAGTTCGTTAGCGGCCCAAAAACGACCAGCTTGTCCTCGCCTTCGAGCCGCGCGTGTCCCTCGAAGTCCGTTTTCGAAGCCACGGAGATCACGCGAGACGACAAACGTTTTTCCGCTTCGGCCACGGTGCAACCGGAAACGGAGAAGTCGGAAGCGCGGCGCTCGGAGAATCCAAGTAACGGTCCGTCAAAATCGGGAAATTGCAACGCGAAGAAACAACCCGGATCGACCGCCGCACCCGCGTACGTCGCGGCGGCGTGGGCCGAGGACGAGACGGCGGAGCAATCGGGCAGATTCTGCTCGATCTTTCGTCCGAGCGTTCGATTGAACTGACGGACGACCACGCGAATCTTTGGATTCAAGTCGCGGGCTTTGAGCGCGGTTTGCAGATTGAGGCGGTCGTCGTCGGAGACGGGCATGATCGACGACGCATGCATGACGCCGACGGTTCGCAACGATTCGTAGTCATTCGGAGGAAGACCGACGAATGCCGCACCCATGCCTTTGACCCGCGCGCCGAAATCCGCGTCGCCTTCCCAGAGCAGCACCACATCGTGGCCCTGCGTCGAACACAGCTCCTCGCAAACGCGTAAAGCAAGTTCGTCGCCGCCTACAACGATGATAAGGGGCTGACTCATGGCCGACACTTCGCCGCCCGCCGGAACCTTCTTTCGTACGCCGCATCCCCTGGTCGAGGAACTCTCCGAACGCATCCCGGCCGGAGCTGCGGTGCTGCTGCTCGGGATCGGCTCCGGCCGAAACGCAATGGCACTCTTAGAACGCGGCTACGCCCTCACGTCGGTCGACGACAGTGCGGCGCGCGCGCGAAACTTTCTCGGGCACGTCCCCGACGCTCGCGTCATCGCTGCGTCGTACGAAAGGCTTCCGATTCCCGGCAGGCTCTTCGATGCGGCGGTGAGCACGCACGCATTGCTCCACGGCGATCCGCGCGCAATCGAACGTGCGATTCGCGAAGTCGAACGCTTACTTCACCCCGAATCGCTGCTCGTCGCAACGTTCGGTTCGTCGCGCGATGCCAGGTTCGGGCGCGGAATCCGCTATGGACCGCAAACCTTTGCCAGCACACGGGGCGACGAAGCCGGGGTGCCGCATTCGTTCTTCAACGAAGCGGAAGTACGACGTCTCCTCGACGGCTTTCACATTGAGTCGCTCGCCGAACGCAACGTTGACGACGTCGCAGGAACGTGGGCACACGAAGCGGAGCCGCTGCGCGGGAGCGTCCATTGGTTCGCAATCGCGACCGTCACCCTGAGCGTCGAAAGGTTAGTACCTCGGGACGTTCGGATCGACACGTAGCGACCACGCGTCGATTCCACCGTCGAGATTTGCAACGTCCGCGAATCCTTGCGCTTCCAGAAATTCCGCAACGCGTTCGCTGCGAACGCCCAGGTGGCAGTACACCACGACCGTCGCATCGCGCGGCACTTCGTTGAAGCGGCGCGGCACGTCGTGCATGCGAAGTTTCAGGCTGGCGTACGGCAAATCCGCGGCCTCGACTTCAAACGGCTCGCGCACGTCGAGCAGCGTCATCCGCTCGCCGGCGGCGTAGCGGCGCTGCAAATCCTCGACCGAGAGCTGCCTCACGTTCAGCCGTCGTGGCCGCTCGAAATGAGATCCTGCATCGGGCTCGAGGCGTTGGCATAAAGCCGCCGCGTCATTCGGCCGGCGAGGTACGCTTCGCGTCCCGCGAGCACCGCGTGGCGCATGGCGCTTGCCATCCTCACCGGGTCTTTCGCCGCCGCAATTCCGGTGTTCATCAGCAGGGCGTCGACGCCCAGTTCCATCGCGATTGCGGCATCCGACGCCGTCCCAACGCCCGCATCGACGATCACGGGAACTCGCGCGCGCTCCTTGATGATGGCAATCGAGTAACGATTGCACACGCCCAGACCACTGCCGATCGGCGCGGCGAGCGGCATGACCGCCGCACATCCGACCTCCTCCAGCCGCTTGCACGCGACCGGATCGTCGCCGACGTACGGCAACACCGTGAAGCCCTGCTTTACCAATTCCTCGGCGGCCGCGATCGTCTCGCCCGCATCGGGGTGCAGCGTTTGCGCATCACCGATGACTTCCAACTTTATCAAATCCGTTTCGAGCGCCTCGCGTGCGAGTTGCGCCGTTAGGATCGCATCTTTTGCCGAGTAGCATCCGGCGGTGTTCGGCAAAATTCGGAACTTCGCACGGTCGATGTAGTCGATGAGCGTTTTTCCGGATGGATCGTCGAGGTGAATCCGGCGAATCGCGACCGTCACCATTTCTGCGCCGCTCGCCTCGTGGGCGGCTTGCATCACGTCAAGGCTTGGGTATTTGCCCGTTCCGACGATCAAGCGCGAACCAAACGTATACTCTCCGATTTTCAACTCTTCGTTCTTCATCACCGTCATCCACCTGCGACGGCTCGAATGATTTCGATCCGGTCGCCCTCTTCGATTTGCTCGTCCGCCAACTGCGCGCGCCCGATTACACGATCGTTGCGCGCCACTGCGACCCCGCGCATCGCGATGCCGAGTTGTTGCAAAAGATCGAAGAGCGTGGTCCCGCGACGCACGTCTCGCTCTTCTCCATTGATCGAGGCTCTCATACGTTGAGCGAATTCGCTTCCTGCCGCAGCGCGAACGTTCCCGCAAATGCGTTGGGTTTGCCTTCGATGACGTCCGCGAGAAGTCGCGCGGTCGCCGGCACAAGCAAGATTCCATTACGGTAGTGGCCGGTTGCAAGGAAGTAGCCTTCCAGCGTCGTGGCACCGATGGCGGGAAGGCCGTCGTCGGTAGCCGGACGCAAGCCTGCCCAGCTCTCCGAAACGGTGAAGCCGCGCAACGCGGGCGCGACGCGCAACCCACGCTCGAGCAAACCATGGATGCCTTCCGCCGTCGTTCGCGCATCGAAACCCGCGCGCTCGGTCGTGGCGCCGATCAGTAATCTGCCATCGCGTCGCGGCACGACGTAGACATCGTCGGTGTACGTTGCGTGCCGCATCAATCCTTTGGGCGCTTGCAATGCCAGCATCTGTCCCCGCACCGGAAAGACGCTCGGAACGCAGTCGTCGGGAACGCCCGGGAGTTGCGACGCCCATGCACCCATTGCGTTCACGACGGTAGTCGCCGCCACGAATCCGGCCGACGTTTGCAATCCGAGGACCCGTCGTTCGTCGGCCTCAACGCGAGTGACGGCGGTTTGTTCTGCGACACGCACTCCCGCGCGCTCGCACGCGCGCCGCAACGCTCGACCTAAGCGCCGATTATCGAGATAGCCCTCGCCGTGCACCAAGAGTCCGCCGGAAATGTGCGGGTCGATCGCCGGTTCGAGCTCGACCGTCGCACGCGAATCGAGAACCGTGCTCGCGACGCCGGCTCCGGCCAGTCGGGTGCTCCGTTCGCGAAGCCGTTCCATCTCCCACTCATCGCGTGCCACGCGCAAGATTCCATTCAATTGCAGCTCGGGATCGATTCCGGAAGCTGCGTGCACGTCGCGCGCATAGGTGGCATACATCGCGAGCGAGTGCGCGAGAAATCCGGCGAGCGCCTCCGGGGGCTCCTCCAAGTACGGGGCCAGCATTCCCGCTCCGGCCCACGACGCAGCGCCCCCCGGATTGCCGGAATCGAACGCTCGCACGTTCGCGCCGCGCATCGAGAGTTCGAGCGCGACGGCCAGGCCGATCACGCCGGCGCCGATCACGGCAACCTCGGCATTTGAGCTGCGTGCTATCATGCTGTTTGTCACGGGAGGTCGAAGATGTCCATCGAGCAGTGGATCGCCCTATCCTCCGTTATCATCGCCTTCATAACGGTCCTTTTTACCACATTCATGCTCTCACGGCAGATCAAGCAGATGGAGCACGAGCGCAACGCGCTGGCGATTCTCGAAGCGATCGACCGGCTCGCCGACCCCGAGGTCGTTGCCGTATTCGAGAATTTGGAAGGCGTCGATGCGCGCTATGCTTCCGACGACGAGATCTTGGCGCGCTATCCAACGTCAGCCGATGCGCACGCCCTGGCGATCGTAGGGCAATATGTCGAAACGGTGGCCTGCCTCGCGCGGCGCGGCGTCTTGGATCCATCGTTGATCGTCGATGCGGTCGGTTTAATGTTGCGCACCCGCTGGAAAACGGTGGCACCGTTTATCATGCGGTTACGACGCTGCTACGACAACGAGTTCATGTTCGAGAACTTCGAGTGGCTGGCAAAGTACAGTGCGTGGTGGAAGGACGTCCCGCGTCCTAACGAACCGAACTATTCGCCTACGCAGTTTCCTTCGACCGACACTCACATGCCGGTGTAAACGGGCCCCTCGCCGCCTTGTGGCGGCACCCACGTGATGATCTGATACGGATCCATGATGTCGCATGTCTTGCAGTGCACGCAATTGGTGAAATTCAATTGCAGATGCCCCTCGAAGCCGCCGTTCTTCTGCGTGAACGTCGGTTCGTAAACCGCGGCAGGGCAGAAATGCCGGCACGGGTTTCCATATTCCGTGGTGCACCGGTCGCGGCAGATGTTCGTGTCGGCAACGTGCAAGTGACACGGCTGATCTTCATCGTGCATCGTGCCGCTGTTGTACACGTCGGTCAATTTGTCGAAGGTCAAAACGTTGTCGACGTTCACGCGCTCGCGTTCTTTCGGTTCAAAGCCGCGTTTCTGCATGTGCGCGTAGCCGGGCTTACTCTTCAAGCGATCGCTCATCCCAAACCCGCGTCCGCCCGAAACCATCCCGAGGCTCACATTCAGCAGCCCCGGAATCAAGCCGCCGCCGAATCCTTGATGAAAGTTTCGCGCCGCTCGCAGCTCTCCGTAAGCCCATGAAGCACGAAAACGCCGCTCGTAATCCGCCAATGTGCGCGCATCGCTCTTTTCGGCGACGAGCGCATCGAACGCCGTTTCGGCAGCCATCATTCCCGATTTCATCGCGAGATGAATGCCCTTGAGTCGCATCCCGTTCAAGAAGCCTCCCGTATCGCCGATCAGCATTAGGCCGTCGGAATACAGCTGCGGCATACTGAACAGGCCGCCTTCCGGAATCGCTTTTGCGCCGTAACGAATCAGGTTTGCGCCGGCAAGCATCTTTGCGATCGCGGGATGCGTCTTGTACCGCTGAAATTCGTTGTGCGGGTCGGTGGTCGGATCGTGATAGTCGAGGCCGGTGACGAGACCGATGTCGAGCACGTCGTTCTGCATGCCGTAGATGAAGCCGCCCCCGAACGTATTGAACAAAGGGAAGCCGAGCGAATGAATGACGCTCCCGGGTTGCACGGTGCCGGGCGCACACTGCCAGAGCTCCTTGACGCCGAGCGCGTAGACTTGCGGCTCGCGCTCTCGCTCGAGACGCAAGCGCGGAATTGCCTGCTTAGCAAGCGTTCCGCGCGGGCCTTCGCCGAGAATCACGATTTTTGCCATCAAGTCTGGGCCGGGCTCGAAATTACTCTTGGGATTTCCGTGCTTGTCGACACCTTTATCGCCGACGCGCACGCCGATGACGCGCTCGCCGTCCCACAAGAGCTCGTCTCCCGGAAACGACGCAAAGACGTCGGCGCCCGCGCTTTCCGCTTGTTCGCCCAGCCAGCGCACCATTTTTTGCAACGATGCGACGTATTTTCCCGAATTGTTCAGGACGGGCGGAACGATGGGAGATTTCAATACCGATTTTTCGAACATGAACCACAGCGTGTCGCTCGAAACCGGCGCTTCGACAGGCGCACCGCGTTCGCGCCAATCCGGCAAGAGCTCGTCGAGCGCGCGAGGATCCATGACCGCGCCGGAAATGCCGTGGTTCCCGATTTCTCCGCCCTTGTCGATGACCATTACCGAAACGTCACGGCCACGTTCCTTTGCGAGCTGGCGCAAGCGGATGGCGCCGGCCAGACTGGCGGGCCCCGCCCCGACAAAGAGGACGTCGACGTCTAGACTATCGCGCTCGGCCATGCGGCGCCCCTTCGCTCTCGTGAAACGGAACTCTTAGCAAGCGTCGCGATTGCGCTCGTTACGGCGACGCGATGCACGGCGATGCGCGTCGCCCAATCGCGCAACATCGGCGATTCGAACGTCATTGCGCGCTCGGCATGCTTGCGACTGATGAACATCGTGTATGGAAGCGCGCGCGCAAAATGCGAGCGTGCCGCTTCGGAGTGCACGTCGACGTGGCCGCGATGTAATGTTCGAAGATGGCCCGCGCGCGGCGGATAGCCGATCTCATACTCTTCATGCAAGATCGCAACCGGCAGCCCCGCAACGTCCATCGCGCGCACGACGTCGGGGGCGATGGGCGTGCCGCCGTGTTGCGGCTCGTAACAATAGAACCCACGCCCTTCGGGGTCCTCATGGAGATCGAGCGACAGCACGAAACGCCGATCCCGGGTGGCGGTCACGATGGCCGCCGATTCGGGGGTCGTACCGCCGCTGTGAAAGGATCGATTGACGTCGTTTCCGTCGACGTTGACGCGCGTACCATTGCAATAGCCGCTCGGATTCGTGCAGATCCACATGCGGACGTGAAAGCGTGGGTCGAGCAGTCCGCTTTCGGCGACGTCCAAAAGTGCCCAGGGTGCGGCCGGTTCGTCGCCATGCACGCCGGCCGAAAGCACCACCGCCGGCGCCGCGGGGGGGCCGGCTTCGGCCACGAAAAGGGTGCGCGCCGCTCCGACGCACGCCACTTCGCGCAGAACCACGACGCCCGCACGCCGCAAGCGCTGCCAGCGCTGCAGGAGCTGTTCATATCGATGCTCGACTTTCGGACGCAAGGGGGCGGCTGCTCATCCTTTCAAATGGGTGGGCCGATAGTCTAGAAGACCGGCCTTCGGAGGTAGTGGATGTCGTCGCGTTTGCAACGTCAAGCGGTAGTTCGCCATCTTTTGGCGGGGTTGATGCTCAGCGGGCTCGTGCTGAGCTTACTTCCGCGTGCCGGCGACGCTGCAACGGACAAGGTTTTAAGCAAAGTCAAAGGTTCCGTCAGCTACAAGATCGGGACCAACCAGCAAGAAATCGCCGGCGACCAAATCCTTCCCGATAATGCCTTCGCAATTACCGGCGGCAAATCGCTCGGCCGTCTCGGAATGCCGGACTCCTCGACGATCGACATCGGCGAAAATACGAACGTCCAAATAGGGGCATTCAACGCAGCCGAAAGCGGCAAAGACAACATCATTAAGCTGAACAACGGCACCCTGAAATTCGACATCCATCGTCCGGCCGGCGGCAAATCGAATTACACCTTTTCCACGCCGACGTCGCAAATCGCCGTCCGCGGTACGGTCGCGATTCTGTCGTTTACCAACAACATCACCACGCTGACGTGCATCGCGTGCGCGGCGGGTGACGTCACGATTACCGGCGGTTCGGTGAGCGCAGGCGTTCTTTCCGGACAGACGGCGGTCGTCGGCGGGGCCGGGCAGGCACCGGCGGTCGGTACCGCAGGGTCGCTCACCGGGACGCCGGCCGGCGGACAGTTCACGGGCACCGGCGGCGCCGGCGGAGCCGGTGGGGCCGGAGCCGGCGGCGCGGGCGGAGCGGCGGCCGGTGGCGCGGGAGCAGGCGCAGCGGCAGCGGGCGCTGCGGTAGCGGCCGGCGCGGCGGTTGCCGCAAGCGGATCGAAGACGACCAGTACCAGCGAACCGAGCGCGTCGCCTTCACCCACGACGTCCCCCAGCACCGGTCCGAGCGGCTCGCCAAGCCCCTCACCATCGCCGAGTGGAAGTCCGGGCGCGCTCAGCTTTACGCCGCCCAGCAATCCGATCGTGCTCGCCAACGCAACGACGAGCGGCGGCGGCGGACACCTTACCGGAAGTCAGGTGAACTACACCGGTCCGTTCACTCCGACCGTGGGCGGCAACGTCACCGTCGGATCGAATCTCTCGAGCACCGGCGGCTTCGACTTCCTCGTGACGTTTACGGGATACGGTTCCGGGACGTTGACGGTCAACGGCGGCGGCGGCTTGAGCACCGGCATTATCAACTACAACGTCTTTTCACCGATCCAGATCAACACCGGGAGCTTGCCGTCGTTCACGAGCGTTCCGGGCGCGGGCAGCTTCACGGTGTTGCAAGATGGTCCGTCCGGAACCATCACCTTGACGCGCGACGCTGGATGCACGACGAACAACTATGCATCGCTCGGCACGACATCGATTCCCGTCACGCCGACTGCGACTGCAACGACCGTCAACGTAACCGCGAATAGCGCGCCGGCCGTCCAGCCTCCAAGCGGTCATGCGTGCGTCGTTACGATAACCGGTGCCGCAGGACAATCGGCGACCGTCAACATCGACATCACGACGACGTCCATCGGCATCAACAAAGTGCACCAGAAGCCGCAAGCGGCCCCGACGCCGCCTCCTCCGGTGACGGTGCCGCACCCCGGCGTGCCGGGCGTGCCGAATCCAAAACCGATTCCGAACGCTCCCCCGCGCCGCTAAACTGAGGGCCCCTTCGAAGACGCGTCATCCTGAGGTACGCGCCGAAGGCGCGCCTCGAAGGACGCAATGAAGATCCAAGTGGGTGTGATGGGCGCCGCCGGCGGCCCGATTAGCGACGCCGAGCTCGAACTGGCACGTCGTGTCGGCCGGCGCATCGCCGAGCACGCCTGCGTCATCGTAACGGGCGCGTGTCCGGGATTACCGCACGCCGCCGTTCTCGGGGCGCACGGGGCGGGCGGATTCAGTCTCGGCGTTTCGCCGGCCCATTCGCGCGAAGAACATACCGACGTCTATCTCTCTCCGCTCGAGCCCTACGACGCAATCGTTTTCACGGGTTCCGGACTCATGGGCCGTGAAGTTCACAACATCCATAGCTCCGATTTGGTAATCTTCATCGGGGGCCGCAGCGGCACGCTTGGAGAGTTTGCAATTGCTTATGATGAGGGCAAGCTCATCGGCGTGTTGCTGAATTCCGGCGGACTCTCGAATCAGCTTTCGACGATCGCCGAAATGTGTCACAAAACAACTGGGGCACGATTGTTCGAAAGTGAGAATCCTGAAACGCTCGTTGACCACTGCCTCGATCTTTTCGTGAACACGCCCATGCCGACGTCGACCGTTTTCGACCCCAAAGCCGCCCCGAATATGCTGGAACGAGCCACGATGCGCGCGCGTGGCTGAAATAACGTTCTGCGGGGCGGCCGACACCGTGACCGGCAGCAAACATTTGCTCGCATCGAATGGCAAGAACGTTCTGCTCGACTGCGGGCTCTTCCAAGGAATCCGGGAAATCGAAGCGCTGAATTATCGGCCGCTTCCGATCAAAGCGGGGGCTCTCGATGCGATCGTCATAACGCACGGTCACGTCGATCACGTCGGCTTCTTGCCCAAGGTGGTCAAAGACGGGTTCTCCGGGCCGATCTACTGCACGCCGCCCACCGCAGCGGTCATCGACATCGTACTTGAGGATGCGGCCAAGCTTCAGGTCCACCACGAGCGCCGTGGATTTCACGTCGAGCGGCACGACACGCCACCCGGTTTGTACGATGCCGGCGACGTTGCCCGTACCTTGCAACACTTGGTGAAGGTCGATCCCGGCAAGCCGTTCGACGTCGCCGGAATATCTGCGATCTTCCGGAACGCGGGCCACATCATCGGTTCGTCGTTTCTGGAAATGCAGGTTGAAGGGAAGCGCCTGACGTTCTCGGGAGACCTTGGCCGATACGGCCGCCCCCTGCTGTACGATCCGGCAACGCCGGGTGCGTGCGACGTCGTGATCTGCGAATCGACGTACGGCGATCGCATTCATCCGCCTGAGCCGCAGGCGGAGCTGGCCGCCGCGTTACACGACGGCATCGCACGCAAGGGCATCATCGTCATTCCGGCGTTTGCAGTCGAACGCACGCAAGACATGCTCTATGCGATTGGCTGCCTGCAACGCACCGACGCGACGATCGCCGCGGCTCCGGTACATCTCGACAGCCCAATGGCGATCAAAGTGGATGCAGTGTTTGAAGCGTTTCCGGACGCGTTTCGCCACCCGCCCGGCGCGCCGCCGCACGACTTCGGGTGTCGTAATCTCCGCGTTCACAATACACCGGACGAATCGAAGGAATTGAACCACCTCGAAGGGCCCGCCATCATCATTTCGTCCAGCGGCATGATCAACGGCGGTCGCGTCCTGTACCACTTGCATCGACTCTTGCCGGATCCATCGTCGACGGTGGTGCTCGTAGGGTACCAGAGCACGGGGACCCTCGGTCGCATCTTGGCCGGTGGCGCGCCGTCGGTTCGCATGATGGGCGACACCGTTCCGGTTCGCGCAAAAATCGTTTCGATCGGCGGCTTCAGCGCGCACGCCGATCAGAACGAACTCATGCAATGGCTTGGGCAGATCGGCGGAAAGCCGCGCATGTACGCCGTCCACGGCGACCCCGCTTCGGCAACGGCACTGGTCGGTCTCGTCAAACAGAAACTGGGCTTCGATGCCAACGTCGCTCACCGCGGCGAGACGGTAGCTTTTTGAGCCGCCCCCGAAAACTCTGCTCGCAAAGAGCCGAGTTAGCGGGAATGTGTCAGCGCCCCTCGGGGAGTGCCTTTCCAGCCAACAGCGCGTCGGCGCCACGCGAATGGGGGCCCCACGAAGTGGGGGGCGCCCTTCGGCTACGCTCAGGACAAGCTCCGGCTAGGCCGGAGCGCCTTTAAACATGGCGCCTCCCGGTCAACATCATCGTTAGAGCCTAGGCCGTCCAGTCGAGCATCGAGGACCATTCTTCGCGGGGGAATTCGGTTTTCGATTTGATTGCGTCCACGTACTTGCGCTTACCGCCCATTGCGCCTTTGCCGAGCATCAGGCCCCCGACGAGCCGGCCTTCGGCAAAATACAGCGCGCGGTACCGCCGCTGCTCGTGATCGGCTTTGTGGACGGCCTCTAGATCGGAACGATACTCGGGCGAGAGACCGAACTGCAGAATGTTCTGTTCGCTAAACAGCTTGCTCGAATACTCCGGCACGTCGTGGTAGCGCGCGTCGCCGCCCGCCATGTTGGCCGCGACGACTTTCCCGTGCGCGCCTGCGTTGTTCCATGTGCCCATGCGATAGCGCATTTCCAGGATCGGATCGAAGAAATCCGCCACGTCGCCCGCGGCAAAGATTCCCTTGACGTTCGTTTCGAGACGGTCGTCGCATACGATGCCGTTCGCCGACGTTTCCACTCCGCTGCCGTCGAGCAACTCCGTGTTCATCGACAGCCCCAATCCAAACCCGAAGCATTGCGCTTCGATCGTTTGGCCGCCGGTCGTAATCACTTTCACGGCAACGCCGTTGTCGCGCACGACCTCGCGCACTTCTTCATTATAATGCACGTGCACGCCGTCGGTGCGTGCGGCCCGGTCCACGAACTCGCCGGCGACGTCGTCTAAGAGGCGGCGCAAAAACCGCGGGCCGCGCATCAGCCAATGCGTCTCGACGCCGCGCGATGCGAAGGCTTCCGCCAGCTCGTACGCGATAAACGAGCCACCCACCGCGACCGCGGCCTTCGAGCGATCGAGTTGTTCCGAGATGCCCTTGGTATCGTCGAGATATTGAAAGTTGAAGACGTTGGCAGCGCCGTGCGCCCCCGGCTGCGGTGCCGGGTTCGGGCGGCCGCCGGTGGCGACCAGAAGGGCGTCGTAGTGAAACGAGCGACCGTCCGCGACGACGCGCGATTCCTCGGGATACACGTGTTCGACGCGCGTGCGAAGGAAAAGCTCGATGTTGTTTTTCTCGTGCCACGCCGCGTCGCGCATCATCACCTTCGCTTCGGGAAGCTGGCGCCGCAAGAACGGCGGCAACGAGATACGATTGTACAACGTGTACGGTTCGTCCGTAAAAAGCGTGATACTGCACGCGGGATCGTTCTTGCGCAACTGTTCGGCAGCCGTCGTTCCTGCAAAACCGTTGCCGACGATAACGTAACGGCGACTCACGAAGAGGCCGGTTTTCGTTTTGGCAAGAACGGCCCTGCTATGGAGGTCCGCCTCGTCGCACTGTTGGCATCATTCATCGAAGTTTCGACGGAATATGCGTTGGCGCGGCTCGAGGTGACGATGCTCATGCCGGACGCGCCCGTCCCGCCGGTAATTTCGCGCCCGTCCGAAGCCTCGGAAGACGCATTGCGACGCGAGTGGCCGGAGATCGAGACGGCGCTCGACGCGGCCCGCGCCTATCTGAAAGCCGTGGACCGGGAGGAGGGAGGGCATTTGAAAGAAGAGAGTGCCTACGGCTGGCTCAGGCGGACGGTCAAGGAACTCGATCAATACGCACGCGCCGTGCGCTGGGTGCTGACGATCACCGAACGAGAGGAAGACTGACGTGGACAGCAACGAGATGGTCGATCGCGTTCTCAAGCACGCGCGCGAAATGCAAAAGAATATCGGCGATGCCTTGCAAAAGCAGAGCGAAGCGATGACGCCCTTGATCAAAGATTCGATGAAAAACGCACAAGAGATGCAAAACACGCTCACCAAGCACGCTCAAGAAAGCGCCGCCCTTACGCAAGAGCAGACGCAGCGGGCGCTCGGCCACCTGCAAAACTTCATGCGCATCGGCACCGATGCGATGCGTGGCAGCGGGGAGCAAGTGCGCGCACAGGTTGCGCAGATGATGGAGCAATCCAAGAAGGCTGCCGAATCCGCGGCGCAAGCCATGGGCAAAACGCCGGACGACGCGAAGCCGTAGGCGGAGCTAACCCGTCAAACCCAATCCCACCATCATCCGGAAGCCGACGTCGAGGGCGCGTTCGTCGATGTCGTAGCGCGCGTTGTGCTGCGCGAACGACGACTTCTCTCCGCCCCGCGCGCCCACCACGAAGTACGCGCCCGGCCGTTCCTGCTGCATGTACGACATGTCTTCCGCCCACATGATGATGTCGTGCTCGACGACGTTGTCCGCTCCTAACTCGGCTCGACCGACGCGCCGCACCACGTCGCTCGTCGTCGGATCGTTGACCGTCGGCGGATAACCCCAGCGCCATTTGAATTCGGGCTCCACGCGCATCGCCTGCGCTAAGCCCGTGATGATACGCTCCATTCGCTCGGGCATCGATGCGCGCACCGCAGCATCGAATGAGCGCACCGTCCCTTCCATCTCCGCGCTGTCGGGAATGACGTTGAAGGTTGAGCCGGCGTGTAACTTTCCGACGGTGATGACCGCCGGATCTTTCGGCGCGATCTCGCGGCTGACGATCGTCTGCACTGCCGTCACGAAATATGCGGCCGCCGCGATAGGATCGATCGCCCGTTCCGGCATGGCGCCATGACCGCCCTTGCCGCGGAGCCTCAAGTGGAATTCGTCGGACGCGGCAAAAAACGGTCCGTCGCGGACGCCGATTTTGCCCACGTCGAGACCGCTGTAGAGGTGCAGCGCAAAGGTCCGATCGACGTGCGGATTTTCGAGCGCCCCGTCTTCGATCATCAATTTGTTGCCGCCGTAGCCTTCTTCGCCCGGCTGAAAACAAAATACGAGCGTGCCGGCCACCTCGGCGCGACGGCGCGCGAGCTCGCGTGCGGCGCACAGCAGGATCGAAATGTGGCCGTCGTGACCGCAAGCGTGCATGATGCCGGGGTTCTTGGAAGCGTACGGCACGTCGTTGACTTCGCTCATCGGAAGCGCGTCGATGTCGGCGCGCAGCAGCGTCACCGGCCCGGGCTTTCCGCCTTTGAGCGTTCCGAGTATGCCGGTTTTTCCAATGCCCGTTCGCAAATCGTCGAGGCCGAGCGCGCGCAGCTCGCGTTCGAGATACGCGGCCGTTTCGTATTCTTTCAGCGAGAGTTCGGGATGTTCGTGAAAGTGCCGCCGAATCCGAACGAGTTCCTCGTGCGGAATGTCAACGATTGCAGTCATGCGTCCGGCGGTTCCACGAGGTGCGGCCGCTTCCCGCTTATTGCGTCATCGTCGACTTGAGCCGATAAACACTGGCCACCGGCAAACATAAAAACTGCGCCGCAGCGTAGCGCGTTCGCCGCGCCTGATCGATCACGGCTCGATCGAATTGCGCGATGCCGCTCGAATCGAGTATCGAAAACCTCTGCGCGGTTCCGTCGCCACCGATGAAAATCTCAACTTCCGCCGCGAGCGGTCTCCCGAGATTCACCGCGTCGCCGGCTTCGAGTCTGGCCGGCGAGACTGCGCGAGCACTCCTGTAAAACTCGTCGCATCCTTTGAGATCGACGGTGCCGTCAAACACTGCCGCGGAAGCGACCGGTGGAGCATGCGCACGAATCGAACTCATCGCCGCGCTACCGGCATCGCTGAACCAGCGATACGTCGCTTGTGCTCCCGAACGCCCCAGATCATTGTGCGTCACTACCGGGAACGTCTCGCACGTGGCCGCCACACCGCTTCGTTGTTCCGTTTCCACCCAAGCGGCTTCAAAGGCGAAGGGTTGCGGAAACGTGACGTAGTGCGGCTCCGAGGAATAGACGCCCGTATCGCGATTGCGATACAAGGATACATCGACGAAGGAACGCTGATAGGCGCGCGATGCTCCGTAGAACTCTATCGATCCGCTAAATGACCCGGGGTTGAACGAGAGCAGGATGAAACCGAACTCCGTGTCTGCTATGGTCTCCTGCGGCTTTCGCTCGAAGTGAATCGGGATCGGCAAAGAGAGCGACGTTTGGCACAGGTCGAGCGCTCGTGCAGGAGCCAAGAGCCCCAGCACCACGAGCAGCACG